>DSBL01000117.1 GCA_011049455.1 Desulfonatronum sp.
ACGGTTCATCCCCACGGGTGTGGGGAACGCGATGTCGCCAGCATTGAGGGGTCCGGTTATGCCGGTTCATCCCCACGGGTGTGGGGAACGCTCAGGACTTCCAACGCCCATCTTTGATCCGTCCGGTTCATCCCCACGGGTGTGGGGAACGCATCTACGCTGTTTTCTTCCATCTGTGTTGTTTCGGTTCATCCCCACGGGTGTGGGGAACGCCACAGCCATTTGACGAATGTGCTCGATTGCCTCGGTTCATCCCCACGGGTGTGGGGAACGCAGGATCGGAAGAATCCAAGAAATCCCAAACCGCGGTTCATCCCCACGGGTGTGGGGAACGCCGGAATTGTCCCGGCCATGACTTCCATCTGCTCGGTTCATCCCCACGGGTGTGGGGAACGCATCAACCGATGGTATGAAGAGCAGAAATCCGTTGGTTCATCCCCACGGGTGTGGGGAACGCGTCATCCAGGACCAGCCGCCGAAGCATCGCATCGGTTCATCCCCACGGGTGTGGGGAACGCCACCCGGCCCGTGGGTTTTTTTGCACTCCTCACGGTTCATCCCCACGGGTGTGGGGAACGCCAAGAACATATCTGGTACTCCGCGTTTAGTTCCGGTTCATCCCCACGGGTGTGGGGAACGCTTTGGATTAAACGGTGTTTTGTAATTTTTAGCCGGTTCATCCCCACGGGTGTGGGGAACGCATCATGGCGATACGGTTATCCAAACTGTTGCGCGGTTCATCCCCACGGGTGTGGGGAACGCAAAAAATCCAGCTGGTGCTTGTTTGCTGTGTCCGGTTCATCCCCACGGGTGTGGGGAACGCTCCTAAATGTGGTTGTTATGTTTCAGGCCGCCCGGTTCATCCCCACGGGTGTGGGGAACGCTCACCCCACTCGAAGATTGCCTTTTGGGCCTTCGGTTCATCCCCACGGGTGTGGGGAACGCCTACGGGAGAGGGTTCGGATTACTTCCTGGACCGGTTCATCCCCACGGGTGTGGGGAACGCACCCGCTCCCTGGTTTCGTCTTCCGTATCGAACGGTTCATCCCCACGGGTGTGGGGAACGCTTCGCCGCAAGAAGGAAGACGTCCTGAAAGACCGGTTCATCCCCACGGGTGTGGGGAACGCAGAATCGCTCTATGGAAAAATTGGTATGTTACTGGTTCATCCCCACGGGTGTGGGGAACGCTGAAGAGGCAGGGTACAAAGAAGTCCAATCAACGGTTCATCCCCACGGGTGTGGGGAACGCCGGGTTGACCCTGACAGCAGCATCCAATGTCTGCGGTTCATCCCCACGGGTGTGGGGAACGCGCGCAATCTGCGATGCTTTGCGCTCGATGTTGCGGTTCATCCCCACGGGTGTGGGGAACGCACTTTCTGTACCATGTTGAATTTCTATGCAATTTTCAATGAACAAAAACGTACCAAAAAAATGTCAGAGATTTCATTATGTTTTCGGTTGATGTTGATTGTGGTTTTCCGGAAGAAAAGAAACCAGCTTCACTCCGTCCATTTCCACGGGAATGCGTCGATTTTTTCCCAGTGTTTGGAAGTCGAAACTGGATTCGGTGTTCGTGCTCCATGCCATAACCGCATTCCCTTGTTCAATGCCGTCCTCAATGTTGGTCCATATCATCTCCCGTACTCGGCGCGAAACCTTGCCCACATATACCCCGGCCCGCACTTCAAGCAGCCACAATGCCAAACGTCCTCGCAACCTGGGCGGTGCGTTTTCAACCACGATGACCAGCATCGCCGATGTTCTCCTTGTTGGGAATGGCCGGAGCCACGGCTTCCGGATGGGGTTCAGGAATATCCAGTCCGCCTGCGGCTAGAACTTCTTCAATGACCGGGATGATGCGTTTGAGCAGTCGAGTTTGGCGAAACACTTCCCGGCAGGCCAGCCGCACTTCCCGTTCTGGGTTACGCGGTTTCTTAGCCGCAATGCGGAAGGCGACCGGAGCGACGGTCTCGAATTTGAAGATATCGGCAATGTCGTAAACGAATGACTGGGGTTTTCCCGTATGGATGAAACCGATGGCCGGGGCGTAGCCCGCCGCCAGGATGGCCGCCTCGCTGATGCCGTACAAACAGGCCGTGGCCGAACTCAGACATCGATTGGGGATGTCGCCGCTGCCCCAGTTGGTGGAATCATAGTTGCGAATCTTCCAGGAAACGCCGAACTGCTTGGCCAGGAGTTCATACATTTTGCGTACTCGCACGCCCTCGATGCCTCTCAGCTGATCCACGCTTCTTCGGGCCGGGGGCTCTTCCTTGAAGCGCATGGCGTACATTTTACGCACTACCTTCAGGCGGGATTCATCATTCAGAGCAAGTTTGGCCTGGTAAAGAAGACGGTCGGCCCGTGCCCCGCCAGGTTGACCGGCCGCGTAGAGACGTACGCCGGAATCCCCTGTCCAGATCAACAGGCAGCCCACTCGTGAGGCCAGGGTCACGGCTGCATGGGAAACCCGGCTGCCCGGCTCAAGCATCAGGCAGGCCACGCCGCCCACGGGAATGTGGGTGCGTACACCGCTTTTGTCCACCACGACGAATGCGCCGTCCAGCACATCCAGATTGCCTTTTTCCACGAAAAGAACGGAAACCCGGTCCTTGATGGGTATGGGCTTGAGAGGGGGAAGGATTGGTTGATTCATGGTCGAGAGATTCCAGGTTTGAGATTGTTTCCGGGGAGCCATATCTTCTGGACCGCGTCCATGCGCCCATTCCCATCATCTTTCCGGCGGTCCTGCTTCAGCGCTTCACATGTCAAGAGCGCCTTCGTAGAGGATGATCCGCCGGCAACATTTCCCGCATCTCGCGCAGGAAGTCGTCGGCGTCTTTTTTCGTGTGATACTGCTTGCGCGTCTTCTCCGTGAGGTAACGCTGGCCCTTGATCCCGCAGTTTTGCAGATGGTCGGCCCAGGCCCGCAACTGCCGGGAGCAACTCTCGGCCAGAGATTTCAAATTTGAGATTTGAGATTTGAAATGGGCGTAGCCCTTACGGCGTTCGAGAAAGCAGAGCATGGACCGGACCTCCCCGGCGGACCCCCTGGCGATGTACAGAAAGGCCAACAGTTCATTGGTCGTCCCGCGCTCGAATCCCTCGGCGATATTGTTGGAAACCGACAAAGTCGCCCGTTCCAACTGATCCCGCAAACTGAAACTGCTCCGCCACTCTTTCGACTCGGTCATGTCGTACACGCCTTCAGCCAGCCGGATGGCCTCCTGCCAGACGGGGAGGTCTTCGAAACGGGTGAAGGTGGGCATGGGGCAACTCCTGCAATGGATTCAGCAAGTTTTGCTTCAGGCGGCTTGAATGGTCGGTGAATTAAGGTAAATCAAGCGATCCCAGACGAGTTTTGAAATAAGAGCCAGTCAATGGTCTTCGTCCGGGTAGCGCTTTCCGGGTCAATATTTTCTACTATTCTGAAAGAATATTTGTTTTTGATCATGATCTGCGGACAAGCATTAGACCGCATCCCAGACCTTTTGCGCATCCCAAGCCCTGTATCAAAGTAGTTTTTGCCTTTTGGGAATCAACAACATGTGCAAATCCTTTCAAATCAAGCACTGAGAGGATAATCGGCCGCGATCCGGGCTTTTTTCTGGCTTGGTATCTCTGATACGAATCGACTATCAACGTCCCTGTTACAACTGTAAATCCGGTATCATTCTCTCTTGACCGCAACCATTCGTCGGCAGCGTCGTGCGCGACGACAGTTCGGATCGGCAAGTCCCGTTCACTCACTCCTTCTTCAAGCAATCGTTTTCTGCGATCCTGAACGATGTCATGGCGGACCTGTCTTCCATCGGCGTCTTTGGTCTTTCTGACGGCGTTGAGTCGGAGAGAAAAGAAAACCCTGTCCCCGGATTTCAGTTTTGGGTCGTACTCTTTGAGTTCAATATTCCAAATATTTTTTTTGTCCATTGGTGACCTTTTCGAGATCACGATAAAGCGACTGTTATTCAATGACCGGTAGATGAAGTCCCGTTTCCTGTCCGGGTGGTCGGCAAAGAGATCCCACAAAGCCTGATGTTCCTCATACATTCCCAACCGCGCCGATTGATAAGGATTGAGTCGCAGTCTGCTGATATACATGCTCATCCTCCTTGATCCGACAACTTTTCGGATGGACTGATCATGACTTCTTGTCTGGTCGTGAACTGGCGTCGTCCATGGTGCAACGGCTGGTCCCTCGTGGTCATTGCCTTGAGCGGATCTTTCATGCCTTCGTATGGTTCCGAGAAGAAATGAACGGTCCTCGGAGCAGTTGCGATCTCTCTGGCAACAGCGTCCACTGGATACCGGTCGAGTGCCTCGATTGGTCCATCGGCTTCCGCAAGCATGGGATTGAAAGGCAAAGCCAGGGGACAACTCTTTCGTCCAAGGTACGGCAGCAAGCGCGGACGGGTGAGACTTTTCTCAAGCATTTCCAGGGATAGTTCGTCCTCTCCTTTTTTCGACCAGAGGCAGACAATGAAAAGCGCATCCATAAGATAGTCTCTTCTGGAAAGAATTGTGGTCAAGTCTTCGTCAAATCCGAGAAATGGCCCCAACTCGTCTTTCCTGCAGAAGAAGACCCGTTTCTTTTTTTCTCGGGAACTTTGCACTGTATGATAATCCGTCAAACGCATCCCCGGGGCGTCCACACGCACCATTAACCCTATGCTGTCAGCGAGTTGTTGGAGGCGTTCTTCTTCATGGCGGCGGATTCCCAAGCACGCCGCGATCAATCCCAGGAGGGCCGACCGCGTCGGTCGGCCCGATGTCGGACGAATTTCTCCCACGGCCACGTCACCCCAGGACTGCATGGGGCCATAGAGTTGAAATAGGAGATATTTCATCACGGCATTACTCCGCTACAAAGCCGCAGATTTCATCAAGATTCCCTGTACCCTGGGCGGCGTTGAAAGACTTGGATTCGCTAATGACTCCGTAAACGTTTTCCATTTTGCTCCTGGTTTCTTCAATGCATTTTACCGCTTTTTCTAGCACATCATCACCTGAAACCGGTTTGAGAAAGGCGACGGAAAGGGTGCGGGGCTGGGCGTCGCCCTTTTCCGCGAGGCAATAGGAAGCATAGGCCCGGGAAGCGAAGCTGTTCTGTTTCCCGCCGGGGCTGATGGTGCAGGCCGCACGACAAAGGGCCCGCAAGGTGCGGGACGTCAAATCCTGGTCGCCGCCAAGATTTTCTTTCAAAAGCTCACGATCCACGCACACATACAGATAGAACAATCCAGCGCCGAATTCGGCGATGCCCATATGCCCCGCGCCGGAGTCCTCGACATTGAGATCATCCACGGCGGTGAAGAAATCGTCCTCGACCTCTGTCTTGTGAACCGTCATGGCATGTGCAACCTGAACGGCGGCCTCGATGTTGTAGCGTCTGCTCGCGGCGAGCATACGGCCGAAAAGGGCGATGTCCGCGGCTTGGTTCTCCCTCCGCAGAAGTTCGAGTTGGCCGCCTTCGGGCACGGCGTCGCTCGTCCTGCATTCTTCGATCAGGCGCTCGATGCCCTTGATCTCATTTGGGCTGAAATGAGCCAATTGCTCGATTTCCAGGTCCAAAAGCGGGTCCTTTTCAATATCTTCTTTTTTCGCAGGAAGAGACTTGGTCTTGCCGAAAACTCCGGCAATGGACTTGGCGATCTCTTTTGTTTTTTTATCAACGTCATTTGATGCTATACCTGAAATGCTGGAAAAGTCATGTTTTTCAATCACTTCAGTCAGTTTTCTTCCGGAATTCAGGCTGATGTAAACGTACTTGCCCATCTCCTTCGTCCTGACCCCGATATCGGCGCCCAATGCCTGCTGGAAAACGTCGGATGTGCGCCAGGCTCTTTTCAAACTTTGAGATGAGATCCTCAATCGTTGCGCGTTGCCCATGATCACGGTCTTGGGCCGGCCAAGGTCGTCCCTGTTCAGATTGGAAGCCGGATAGCTGGTCAGAATATGCAGCTGAATGTACTTGCTCATTGTTCTCTCCTTTCCAAATGGATTAGGCTGGAGTGTAATATGTGGCGGCCCAGTTCTTCCTGGTTGTGTCGTTCCACCAGAATGCTCCCTGAATCAAACTCTTGGGGTCTACCTTGCTATCCAGATATTTCGTGAGTCTGACGAGCATCGTGAACAGTTCGTCTCTCTTTTCCACGGCCAGGAGTTTTCGAAACCGCACATCCCTGACCTCCTGGCTGCCTTTGTCCGTGGTGGCGAGCTGCTTGGCGAAGTGCCCCTCCTGGAGCAGATTTTTGGCATGAGCCAGTACGCCGATGCCGGGAGCCAACCGCTCCGCCTCCTCTTCACTCAGCAAGATTCCCTTTTGCCGCAGGCGCTGGCGAAAATCTCTCTGAAAGGCTGAAGAGACGTAGACTTCAAAGGGAGTTTTCGCCCTGCGCAGTTCAGCCCTGTTTCCTCGATTGGAAGCCAGGTCGTCGAACCACTCCAGAACTGTTTCCCAGAACACCTCGTTTTTAAGAAAGATTCCGGATGATTTCATCTCTGAATAGACCTCCATTTTTCAGGGAGCTCAAGGATTTTTCGCAAGGCTGCCCCATTGAAGTTTCTCATCTTGAGTTGGGCGGCGTGGATTCGCCGGGCGTGGTCCGGGTGGAACAAGGCGCTCTGGACTTCAGCTTGAAACAGCTTCTCACATGCCTGCTCCAAAACATGCGCCCACCTGAGCCTCAATTTCAAAAGATCTCCTTCGGACTCATGCTCGAGCACCGGAACCATGGTCCTGACGAGTTCGTAAAACGAGGCCTCCGTGTCTCCCCAAAACATGGCCGAAGCGTTGGACAGCCTCGTCTGGTCGGCGCTTACCTCCCCACGTTTTTTTTCATGAAAAAGCCCTTCCTTCAAGCCGGACATCAGATTGCTCTTGACCTTGTCCGCCGCCTGGACAAGCTTTTCCACCCATTCCCGGAAGTCCTCGCGGTAATCGTCCGCGACAGCAACGAAGGGTAGTTCTCCTTCGCACCACTGGCGCGGCTTCATGTTGTCCATGTCAAAACCACTGGCCAGAATTCTAGCTGAGCCGTTGAGGTTGCTCTTTTCTTGCCGGTGAATGCACAGCGCCGGCTTCACGGCGCCTCTGTCCTCATGCATATTTCCATAAACCAGGCCGAGCCAGTTCACATATCCGGTGATGTTCGCCGCGCCCTTCACGGCAAGAGGGGGAACATCCCCGGCTTGGTAGCGATATGGCGTCAAGGGATGCGTCCATCCGTCACCGTAATTGTATCCATAGGGACGCTGGATATATTCCTTGACAACCGTGGTTCCCTGCAGAGAGCATATCGAGCAAATTTTCGGCGCGGACGTTTCTTCGGGCAGGAGCAATATCCGGCGGGGCATCCCCCAGTAGGCGTGAAGAAAATGAACGTCCTGGGGCAGGGTTTCACTCCCCTTTTTCTCGCTTGTCCGGGTTGGTGCAGCCCAAGGAAAAACACTGCCCGGTATTGCATGAGATGCGGGAAGGCTCTCCACGCCTTTTTCGTTAAGCGGAAGGACGTTGAGCCAAATTTTCTCCCAGAGTGTTTCGCCCAAGGCGATGGTCGAAAGAGGCCCGCCGCCCCTGAGCGACGTCCTGTTGCCTTTTCCTCCCGAAGGAGCAAAAGCCTGCAAGGTGAAAAGCCCCATGGCCGCGCAGGCAGGACAAAGGACTTCCACTCGCCCCCGCTTGACGAAAAAGTCGCTGTTCAATCGCAACGCATTGTCCCCTGGAGAATCGATGAGCAGGCCGGAAATATGGTTGACGCTGCCGTCCGATGCCGAAAGCTCGAAGTCTTGCAAAAAGAGCGGCTTTTTTTCGAACAGGTTGAAGTAACTCTTGATCCGCTCCACTGCCTGCAGGAGTTCTTCTGGGGCGGGGGGTGAGACAAGCTTCTCCTTCCATTCCGTCGCATCCTTGGGAGGAAAAACGGTTTGGACCAGTCCGATCAAAAACTCGAACATGGCGCTTCGAAAATCCATGCGCGGAAGGGACAAATCCACACAAGGCGGATCACCGCCGGACACCTCCCATGGAGCAATCTTATCCGTACTGCCGTCCACACGGCGTACGGATATCCATCGCTCCTGTGTAAGGTTAAAAATCATGATAGTCTCCTTAAATGATAGACAATCGGGAAAACTTCATTTGAATACGCTCACTGCATTGACTGGGTGCAACCCAGTCAATGCAGCACGTGGCCATGGCTTCAAGCTAACGTAACCAGATGATGCCGATGGTGATCCCGTCTTCCGCCTGGAAGAAAAGGACGACCACAATGGCACGCCGCAAGGGTGGCATATGATCACCTCCTCCCGGAATCGCTGGTTGATTTTATTTAGGCAATGTATTATTCGAACAGATCACAGAAGTTGCAGTTTGCCTGCAGGACTAGTCACAGAGGATCCCGGGATTTTCTATGGCTAGCAAAGCCCTGAGAACGCTGAAGACGTTCCAGGGCTTTTTATTAGAGCTGCGACTTAATGTCAATAAAAAAATTGCTATAAAATTTACTATTCTTAAAAAATCCCCGCCCACATGCTATGCATGTTACGGCGGGGAACTGTATTTGCCCGAAATTGCTATGGAATTTCCTGTTTGGGCCATCCCCAAAACTGGGGAACAGATTTTGAATATAGTCCCGGGGTTCTCCAGTCAAGTTCATCATCCTAGTCTTATCCCTGTTCTCTTCGAGTATAGAATCTTGATGTTCCGCCCTTTCCCATCCACAGCCTTTCCCTCCCATTCTTCATTATTTGAAGCAAAGAGCGGCATGAGTACGCAGTACTTTCCTTGATCCGGCATGCTCTCCTTGAACTTTTCCAGCTCTTGCTTGAGAGCCGAATCGGCTATCAAAGGTTCCTTGACCTTGATTGCGCTGACCGGGACCTCGGATCTGGCGCAGGCCGTCGCGGTCATCCTTCCTGGAACCCACAAGCTGATCTTGCCGTTTTGCACCGTGCAGAGGCGGAGGCGAATCGTATCCTCTCCCAAACGCGTTGGGACCCGGACGTCTTCCTCCCAACGCATGTCGGATGCGTCAATCGAGTATCCCTGGTCGAGCTTGAGGGTGTTCAGGTAGGCCATTGTGTGCTTGGCCCGATCGTCGCCTTCGGCCTTTTTGTCGGCTTCGAGCAGGATTTCCGGAGCTTCCAAACCTCCATAAGCGTTTTCACCTCCATAAGCTTTTTCCATCAGATTCCGCGCCTTCTCGGGAAGCTTGATGCGGCCTTCCTGTTTGAGCAGGTGGGCCGTGCGCCAGAGCACGGCTTGTCGGGGGTAGACCCAGACGGAATCGCCGAGAAGATTTGCATACCAGGTTCTTGAGATCGTTATGTCCGGTTCTGGAGAAAGAACAATCATAAGCGGTTTTTCGTGGCCGATCGGACGAGCAAACGAGAACGCGAAACGGTGACAGCGTCCCGCCCGCTGAATCATCAAATCCATGGGGGCCAAGTCGGAAAGCAGAATATCCCAGTCCAAATTGAGCGATTGTTCCAGAACCTGGGTCCCGATCACGATTTTTCCTTTCCTGAGTTCAGGCGTGGAGTTCTTGCCGAAGAGTTCGAGCACACGTTTCTCGGTATCCAACCGATCAACCATGGCGAATCGGGCATGGAAAAGAATGACATCCTCTTGCGGAATGCCTTCTGCCAGCAACCGTTCGTAGGCGGCGACCGCGTCGTTGACGGTGTTTCTGATCCAGCAGGAGCAAGCCCCCGCCGCATGAGCCTGCCGCAAGGCCTCGAACATGTCGTCCGGGTTGTCGGTCAGTTGGACCGGGACATCGATCTTCCGGGTCGATTCAAGGGGAACTTCCAGGCATCCTTCATCCGAAACACTGGTAGCCAGTGGAAAGTCCACGCACTCCAGATCCGGGGCCTCAAGCCCCCGTCCAAGAAGATAGGCCTGGACAAACTGCTTGCGAAGCGCCTTGGTCAGGGTGGCCGTGAGCAGGATGACGCTGGTGCCCATGGCCCCTAAAAAAGTGAGCAATGACTGGAGGATCTTGCCGGTGTATTCATCATAGGCATGAATCTCGTCGGCAATGAGCACCGTGCGGGAAAGGCCAAGCAACCGCAGACACTGGTGCCGTGCCGGAAGCACGCCGAGAAGTGCCTGATCCAAAGTGCCGGCTCCGCATGGCGCAAGCAGGGCCTTTTTCCGGTTGTCCGAGAGCCATCGCCTGCATTCCGGCCCACTCTCTTCATCCTCCATGAAGGTTGATTGAGCCGTGGCTTTTTCCAACTCTATGGAACTCAGAAACTCCTCATGGATTGCCCGGGCACCGTGGGAAAGCATGAGGGAAGGCCGGCTCCCTTCCGTGAAAAGCGCCCGATAGGTCTGGGCCATGCGC
This sequence comes from Desulfonatronum sp., assembly GCA_011049455.1. GTDB lineage: Bacteria > Desulfobacterota > Desulfovibrionia > Desulfovibrionales > Desulfonatronaceae > Desulfonatronum. Next base: position 10,352 of record DSBL01000117.1, read on the forward strand.
GAGTACATGGCATTGGCCGTGGCCATGGTCGGAAGGGCAAAGAAAAGACCACTCGCCTCTCCGGCGGTCATGATTCCGTGGGCACGGAGAAGCGCGGCCTCGGTCTTTCCACTGCCGGTCAAGTCCTCGAAGATATGCATCTGTGGCCCTGGATTGGGGAAAACATCCGTGAGCGCGTAAGCTTGCAGCGAGGTCGGCTTTGTTTCCGGGGGGAGATTTGGGAGAAGCGTATGAAAGGTCCCCTGGCGGCACGGATCAGGGTGCAGGACGCCGCATTCTTCGACCGCCTTTTCCGCCTGGGAGAGAGCGGCAGACCAGTACTCTTGAAGCGGCACTGCAGTTTGCTCATACCGAAACCACTTCTCGGAAGATCCGATCCAGTCGGCGAGTACGAGCAGCCCGGAGAACAGCCAGGACAATCGCCGAAACGATTCCTCGTCGTCAAAGAGAAACGGCATGTCTTTCAGGAAAAGCGAAATTGCCTGATCCACAAATGCCGTGGCCGCATCCTCCGCGCCACGGAAATGGCGGCGATTTTTCTTCGGGGACACCGGCTTGCCATGGTGGCCGTAAGCCGCTTCGGCCAAGGCGTCCAGTGAGATGATCTGGCGACTGCGTAAGCAGAAAGGTTCGCTCTCCAGCCTTGAGCGAATGTGGGCATTCCAGAACCATGAACCCAGCTCCGTATGATGGACTTGAGCGGTCGTGCCCGTCACCTTCCTTCCGAGCAACTTTATAAGGTCAGGAAGTTTTTCCTGGAATACGGGAGAGAATTTTCCCACGTCGTGAAGTGCGGCAAAGAAGAGGAGAAGCGGGAGGATGTCCTGAATTGGTCGATCGGAAAGGCGAACGATGCGTTTTCTGATCTGCTCGTCTTTTTCGATCAAGACCTGAACAACCGCAGCGACATCCAGGCAGTGGTAGACAAGCAGATGGTGTCTGCCAGAGTCTTTGCTCCATTTTCCCCAGAATGGATAAATTATATCATTCATTACAATCGGTTACTATGTCCATTCATTGAGTTGATTCATGGTTTCTAATTTCAGCTCTTTCTTTCGTGGGAAGTATCGACATTTTTTAACTTCGCGAAACAATTCTACCATTTCGAAAACTCAAAACTGATCCCATCCAGCAGTATCCATTGCTTCACCCCCTTCTCAATCCAAAACTTTTTTCACATTCGCTTTGACAAACCCAATCCTCCGCTCCGGCTGTTTCTCGGGTTCCTGCAACTGCGCAAAGCTCTGCACACGACGCGAAACTGTTCGTCGTATTTGGCTTCCATGTCCTCGATTGTCCGGCGCAGGTCTTCGTGGGTGGCCAGTATCCGGCGAAGCTTGGTGAAGGTGCGCATGATCTGGAAGTTGACCTGGATGGCCTGTTTGCTGTTCCGAACCAAGAAAGGCATGGCCATGCTTTGCACGGTGATGGCCAAGGAATCAGAACCTTGCTACCTTCATTCACTAGTGTCCGGAACATTAGTCAAATAATCTCAGTTGCTTAAAAGGCGAAGCAGCCTCGGCTTTGCAATCTGAAAACAAAAACAACTGATTTAATTCACCCTACAACGAAAGTTGTTTGTTTTCCTTTTTCTTCATCCGACGCTTTCTGTGTGAGATGTACGCTCGGTAATTCTTGGTCTGGACCCACTGGACGAGATTGATTGCCATTTGGATATTAAA
>DSBL01000072.1 GCA_011049455.1 Desulfonatronum sp.
CGTCTCATTATTCGAGAAAACTGAATTAAATCAGTTGTTTTTGTTTTCAGATTGCAAAGCCGAGGCTGCTTCGCCTTTTAAGCAACTGAGATTATTTGACTAATGTTCCGGACACTAGTGATATATTTTTTTTAAAAGTGAAGCAATAGTTTTTTCTGGACTGTTCGGTGCGCCAATCAACACAGAGTTTTTTAGAGCCCGATAGCTTTGAGACCGCTTGCCAAAGTTTTTCAATACAACTTTTTACCTGAAATATTTTGAGGGTGACGATGACACAACTTGTTAAAAAGTTTGGAAATATCCAAAGTGTTCTCAACATTCCCCATCTTCTTGAATTGCAAACACAATCCTATCAGCAGTTTCTGCAGATGGACATTTCCCCGGCTGGAAGGGCTGACGTCGGCCTGGAAGGGGTTTTCCATTCCGTGTTTCCGATCCAAGATTTCAACAAAACCGCGACTCTGGAATTCGTGAGTTACGAGATCGGCCAACCGAAGTTTGATGTCGCCGAGTGTCTGGCCAAGGGGCTCAACTATGAGGCTCCGGTGCGCATCAAGGTCCGCCTCGTGGTCTATGACGTGGATGACGACACGGGCAACAGATCCATTCGAGACATCAAGGAACAGGATATCTATTTCGGCACCATCCCTTTGATGACCGAGAAAGGGACGTTCATCATCAACGGCACGGAACGTGTTATTGTTAATCAGTTGCAACGTTCTCCGGGCATTATTTTCGAGCATGACTACGGCAAGACCCACACCAGCCGGAAGGTGCTTTACTCTTCTCGAATCATTCCGATGCGTGGATCGTGGCTGGATTTTGAGTTCGACCACAAGGATATCTTTTATGTGCGTATTGATCGACGTCGAAAAATGCCCGTGACCATTCTGCTTAAGGCCATGGGCATGAGCCGCGCTGATATTTTAAAATATTTTTATCAGACGGAATATTATGTAGTTGAAGGTGATCAAATTTTTCGAGAGATCCAGGCACATCTTTCCCGGAAGGAGCAACTGTTCGTGGATGTGCTTGATGATTCCGGCAAGGTTGTCGGCAAAGCCGGGGCAATAGTGAACCAAGGGCTTTGGAAAAGGCTGCTCAAAGCAGGCATCACTCGGCTGGAAGTCGATCCATTGCAGCTTGTGGGTCAATATCTGGGCGATGACATCGTCCATTCCGAGACAGGCGAGGTTCTTGCACAGATCGGCGAACAGGTTTCTGAGGAATTGCTGGAACAGTGCCGCGAAGCGTCCATCAACAGGTTGCCGGTGTTCTACATCACCGGCGTGGAAGTCTCCGCCACGTTGATCGAAACCATGCAGCTGGACAAGACCACGGATTTGGAAAGCGCACAGGTTGAAATATTTCGACGATTGCGTCCCAGTTCTCCGCCTACCCAAGAGGTGGCGGCCACCTTTTTCGACAACCTGTTCCGCAATCCGGATTATTATGACCTTTCCCCGGTCGGCCGCTATAAGTTGAACACCCGCCTCGGGCTGGACGTCCCCCTTGATCAGCGGACCCTGACCAACGAGGATATACTGAAGGCGTTGAAGCATTTGGTGGAACTCAAGGATTCCCATGGTCCCTCCGATGACATCGACCATCTGGGCAACAGGCGTGTTCGTCCGGTGGGTGAACTGGTGGAAAACCAATACAGGATCGGCCTGGTCAGAATGGAACGGGCCATCAAGGAACGCATGAGCTTGCAGGATGTCGCCACGCTGATGCCCCATGACCTGATCAATCCCAAGCCGGTGGTGGCAGCGATCAAGGAATTTTTCGGTACTTCCCAGCTTTCCCAGTTCATGGATCAAACCAATCCCGTATCCGAAGTTACTCATAAACGCAGGCTTTCCGCGCTTGGGCCCGGAGGTTTGACCAGAGATCGGGCGGGATTCGAGGTTCGGGATGTCCACACCAGTCATTACGGCCGGATTTGTCCCATTGAAACCCCGGAAGGACCAAACATCGGGCTGATTGTCTCCCTGACCACATTCGCCCAGGTGAACGCGTTTGGTTTTATCGAAAGCCCCTATCGGATCGTGAAAAAAGGACAAGCCACTCGGGACGTGGTTTTTCTGGACGCATCCAAGGAAGCCCGGGAGGTTATTGCCCAGGCCAATGCGACGTTGGATGAGGAGGGGTGTTTTGTCAGCGAGATGGTCACTGCCCGGGTCAAGGGAGACTTCGCCTTGGTCAGCCGGGAAGAAGTGACCTTGATGGACATTTCCCCCAGCCAAATCGTCTCTGTTTCCGCATCATTGATTCCCTTTCTTGAGCATGACGACGCCAACCGCGCACTTATGGGTTCGAACATGCAGCGACAGGCAGTGCCGTTGTTGCGCTGTGAGCAGCCCATTGTCGGCACGGGCATGGAAAGCATCGTGGCCCAAGATTCAGGCAGTTGCGTGCTGGCCGTGGGTCAAGGAACCGTGCGTTATGTGGACGCTGAACGGATTGTGGTCAGCTACGAGGGTGATCTTTTTCCCGAGACGGGCGGCATGAAGGTCTATGAACTGCAGAAATTTCACAAATCCAACCAGAATACCTGCTTTGGCCAGAAACCTCTTGTTGCAGAAGGACAAGTTGTAAGCAAAGGGGTTGTGCTGGCGGACGGTCCAGGCGTGAAAAACGGAGAGCTGGCTCTGGGCAAAAATTTGTTGGTGGCCTTCATGCCTTGGTGCGGTTATAATTTCGAGGATTCTATCCTGATCTCCGAACGTGTGGTCAAAGAGGATGTCTTCACCTCGATGCATATTGAGGAGTTTGAAATCGTGGCTCGCGATACGAAACTCGGACCAGAGGAGGTCACCAGAGACATTCCAAATGTAGGCGAGGAAATGCTGCGCAACCTGGATGAGAGCGGAATTATCCGGATTGGAGCGCGGGTTCAGCCGGACGACATCCTGGTGGGCAAAATCACGCCCAAGGGCGAAACGCAACTCACGCCTGAGGAAAAACTGCTCCGTGCGATATTTGGCGATAAGGCTCGGGACGTTAAGAACTCGTCGTTAAAAGTACCGCCGGGCATCGAGGGCACGGTCATCGATGTGCGTGTTTTCAATCGCCGCATGGGTGAAAAGGATGAACGCTCCAAGGCCATTGAAAAGCACAAGCTGATCCGCCTGGAAGCCAAGGAGAAACAAATTGTTTCCGGTTTAAAGGACACCATGCGGGACAAGCTCTGGCAGGTGGTCAAGGGGAAAAGGCTGGCCCAGACCCTGATGGGAAAACGCAAGGGAGAGGTCCTTGCCGAAGCGAACATGCTTTTGACGCGGGAAATTTTGGATCAGATCCCCCTGAAGAAGCTCTCGAATTTGTTTGTGGACAAAAAGGTAAATGAACACATTCATGAATTGATTCAGGATTATGATCGGCAGATTATCTTTGTCCAGGAAGCCTACAGGGTGAAAAGCGAGAGGATTACCGAAGGGGATGATCTTCCTCCTGGGGTGATCAAGATGGTCAAGGTGTATGTCGCTGTGAAGCGCAAACTTTCCGTGGGCGACAAGATGGCCGGACGTCACGGCAATAAAGGCGTGGTTTCCTGCATCCTGCCGGAGGAGGACATGCCCTTTTTCGCGGACGGCACCCCCATGGATATTGTACTCAATCCCCTGGGAGTCCCTTCGCGTATGAACATTGGGCAAATCATGGAAACCCATCTTGGATGGGGAGCCCTGGAATTGGGCAAACAATTGGCCGCCATGCTGGACAAGGGCATGGACATCGCCCTTCTTCGCAAAGAGGTCAAGGATGTTTTTACTTCCGAGAGCATTGCCACCCTGGTGGATGAGTTGGATGACGAACAGTTCGTGGCCGCGGTGCGCAAGCTCCGCAAGGGGATCATCACCAAAAGTCCGGTGTTTGACGGCGCGCATGAGGATGAGATTTGGAAGTGGCTGAACAAGGCCGGGCTGCCCGAGGACGGCAAAAGCACGCTTTACGATGGACGAACCGGAGTGGCGTTTCATAACAAGGTCACGGTGGGGAGCATGTATATGCTTAAACTGCACCACTTAGTGGATGAAAAGATCCATGCCCGGTCCACCGGTCCATACTCTTTGGTGACCCAGCAGCCTTTGGGCGGCAAGGCCCAGTTCGGCGGTCAGCGCCTGGGAGAAATGGAGGTTTGGGCCATGGAAGCTTACGGGGCTGCGCATGTTCTGCAGGAGTTTTTGACGGTGAAGTCCGATGATGTCACCGGCCGAGTGCACATGTACGAGAAAATTGTCAAGGGAGATAATTTTCTCGAAGCAGGATTGCCGGAATCTTTCAACGTATTGATCAAGGAGTTGATGTCTCTTGGACTGGACGTCACCTTGCTTCAGGACGAGAAGAAAAGACGCCGCGGTCCTTCGTATTAATATTCATGCCGGCGCGGCAGTGATTTGCGCGCTTGGAGCTGCGCAAAGGCGCATCCTATAATTACGAGCATCCAAAAGGACGATATCATGACCTTAGATGAGCTTTTTTCCATGCGTGGAAGTTCGCAAACAACACCCAACAGCAAAACGCTGAAGGGCATCAAAATATCCATCGCCGCCCCGGAAACGATTCGGGAGTGGTCCTTTGGTGAGGTTAAAAAACCGGAGACCATCAACTATCGAACATTTAAGCCGGAGCGCGATGGACTTTTCTGCGCCAAGATATTCGGGCCGGTGAAGGATTATGAGTGTAATTGCGGAAAATACAAGCGCATGAAGCACCGAGGTATTGTCTGTGAAAAATGCGGGGTGGAGGTCATCGCCTCCAAAGTTCGCCGAGAGCGGATGGGACATATCGAGTTGGCCTCGCCTGTGGCGCATATCTGGTTTTTGAAAAGCCTGCCGTCGAAAATCGGGACTCTTTTGGATATGACCATGGCGGATTTGGAAAAGGTGCTTTATTTTGATTCCTTTATCGTCATGGATCCTGGCCAAACCAATCTGCAAAAGTATCAGGTCATATCCGAGGAGCAATATTACCAAGTTATGGAGCACTACGGTGAGGGTTCCATCACAGTGGGCATGGGTGCGGAGTCCATTCGCAAGCTGATCGAAGAGTTGGATCTTTCAGTCATGCGCGCGGAGTTGCGTGAAGAGGGGGCAAAAACCAAATCCCAAACCAAGAAGAAGAAGGTCGCCAAGCGGTTGAAAATTATTGAGGCTTTTCTGGAGTCCGGAAATAAGCCGGAGTGGATGATCCTGGAGGTCATTCCAATTATTCCACCTGAGTTGCGGCCTTTGGTTCCTTTGGATGGCGGGAGATTCGCCACATCAGACTTGAATGATCTCTACCGGCGGGTGATCAACAGGAACAATCGCTTGAAACGGCTTATGGAGCTTGGCGCTCCGGATATCATCATCCGCAACGAAAAAAGGATGCTTCAGGAGTCCGTGGACGCTCTGTTCGACAATGGTCGGCGGGGGCGGCCCATCTCCGGAACCAACGGCCGACCCTTGAAATCCTTAAGTGATATGATCAAGGGCAAGCAGGGTCGGTTTCGCCAGAATCTTTTGGGCAAGCGCGTCGACTATTCAGGACGGTCGGTGATCGTCGTCGGCCCCAAGTTGAAACTGCATCAGTGCGGATTGCCTAAAAAAATGGCTTTGGAGCTATTCAAACCCTTTATCTATGCGCAATTGGAAAAGCGCGGATTGACGAGTTCCATCAAGGGCGCCAAGAAGATGGTGGAACGCGAGGAAATCGTGGTCTGGGATATCCTGGAAGAGGTGGTCCGGGAGTATCCGATCATGCTCAACCGGGCGCCTACACTGCACCGTTTGGGCATTCAGGCCTTTGAACCGCTTCTGGTGGAGGGTAAGGCGATCCAGCTGCACCCTCTTGTCTGCACCGCGTTCAATGCGGATTTTGACGGCGATCAGATGGCCGTGCATATTCCGTTGTCCGTTGAGGCCCAGATCGAGTGCCGTGTCTTGATGATGTCCACCAACAACATTTTGTCGCCGGCCAATGGCGTGCCGATCATCGTGCCCAGCCAGGATATCGTCTTGGGACTTTTCTATCTGACCGTGGACCGTTCTTTCGGCAGGGGCGAAGGAAAGGTTTTCGCTGATCCCTGGGAAGTGATCGCGGCGTATGAATCCGAGGTGCTCGACCTGCACTCCAGGATCAAGGTGCGCATGGAAGGTCAGCTTGTGGACACCACTCCGGGACGAATTCTGGTGAGAGAATTGCTGCCCCCCGGCGTTCCCTTTGCGCTGGTCAATCAGCTGTTGAACAAGAAGAACATCGCGCGGTTGGTCGGCGAGGCGTATCGCAGGGCAGGCATCAAGGCCACGGTCATTCTTTGCGATCGGCTCAAGGATTTGGGATACGAATACTCCACCAGGGCCGGGCTTTCAGTGGGTCTCAAGGATTTGATGATTCCCGAGCAGAAACAGACCATTATTGATAAGTCCTTTGGCGAAGTGCAGCATATTGAATCCCAGTACAAGGATGGAATCATTACTCACTCCGAAAAATACAACAAGGTCGTGGATGTTTGGACCAAGGCCACCAATGACGTGGCCAAGGAAATGATGCGCAAGATGTCCCAGGAAGTTCTGACCGACAAAGTTACTGGGAGGGTCGAGGAGAACATCAGCTTTAATCCGATCTTCATGATGGCTACATCCGGTTCCCGCGGCAATCCGGATCAGATGCGACAGCTGGCGGGCATGCGCGGACTGATGGCCAAGCCGTCCGGTGAAATCATAGAAACGCCGATCACGGCTTCCTTCCGGGAGGGTCTGAACGTCCTGCAATATTTTATCTCCACTCACGGCGCCCGGAAAGGACTGGCGGATACGGCCTTGAAAACAGCCAATTCCGGTTATTTGACCAGGCGTTTGGTGGATGTGGTGCAGGACGTGCAGATTTCCGAGAAGGATTGCGGCACGGTGGACGGTTTGGAAATGGGGCATATGATCAAGGCTGGTGAGGTCAAGGAGCGCTTGAGTCAACGGGTTTTTGGACGGTTGACCATGTTTGACGTCTTTGATCCGATCACCGGTGATTTGCTGATACCTGGCAATACTCTCATTGATGAACAGTACGCCGAAATGATCGAGAACGCCGGACTGAATACATTGACCGTGCGTTCCGTGGTGACATGCAAAAGTCAGCACGGCGTTTGCGCTTCCTGTTACGGACAGGATCTGGCAACTGGCCGGCTGGTGAATGTCGGAGAAGCCGTAGGGATTATCGCCGCCCAATCCATTGGCGAGCCCGGAACGCAGTTGACCATGCGCACCTTTCACATTGGAGGAACGGCTTCAAAGGAAATTGAACAATCCTCCATTCTGGCCCACTATGTGGGGAGGGTGATCCTGTCCAGGGTGAAAACCGTGGAAAATGTCGAAGGACATGCATTGATCATCAATAAAAGCGGCCAGTTGAGCATTGTCGATGATCAGGGCCGGGAGCGGGAAAAATACACCTTGCCCTTGGGAGCCAAATTGTTTGTCCAGGATGGGCAAGAGGTTGAAAAGGGCAAGCTTCTTGTGGAATGGGATCCCTTTAACGAGCCTTTTGTGGTGGATGTTCAAGGAGTCGTTCACTTTACGGATATCATTGAGGGCAGGACGTTTCAGGAAAAGATGGATGAGACAACCCTGCGCACCACCAAAACCATCATTGAATACCGGACCACGAATTTTCGACCGGCCATTGTCATCTCCGATGATCAGGGCAACCAGGTGATGCGCCCGGGGACCAGTTCACCAGCCATGTTCCAGTTGCCGGTGGGAGCCTTGTTGATGGTTCAGGACGGGGACCATGTGCGTCCCGGCGACATCATCGCCAGAAAACCCCGCGAAACTTCCAAGACAAGAGACATTGTGGGCGGCTTGCCGAGAGTCGCGGAACTTTTCGAGGTGCGCAAGCCCAAAGAACTTGGGGTGGTTTCAGAAATCGACGGCATCGTTTCCTTTGGGCCGGATTCCAAGGGGAAACGAAAACTCATCGTCACTCCGGATACCGGTGAGGCCAAGGAGTATCTTGTGCCCAAAGGGAAACACATTACGGTTCAAGAAGGCGATCTTGTTGAAGCCGGCGAGTTGCTCACCGAGGGGTATCCAGAGTTGCACGATATCCTTAAGATCAAGGGCGAAAAACAGCTGGCCAAATATCTGGTGGAGGAAGTGCAGGATGTGTATCGGCACCAGGGAGTACAGATCAATGACAAGCATATTGAGGTAATTGTCAGGCAGATGCTCAAGAAGGTGCAGGTCATCGATTCGGGCGACACACTGTTTCTGCCGGGAGAACAGGTGGATAAGTACAAGTTCATGCAGGAAAACTTGCGTTGCCTGGAAAGCGGACAGACTCCAGCTGTGGCAGAACCCCTGGTGCTGGGAATCACCCAGGCTTCGCTGAACACGGATTCTTTTATTTCCGCGGCTTCATTTCAGGAAACCACCAAGGTGCTCACCGAAGCTTCCTTGAAGGGCAAGGAGGATTATCTCCTGGGGCTCAAGGAAAATGTAATCGTGGGGCGGCTGGTCCCGGCGGGAACCGGGTACCGTCGGTATACCGACGCCGAGATCGCCGTGCCGGAACAACCCGAAAGGGAAGATTCTTTCCTGGAAGAACTTGAAGAAGATCATCTTCTGATCGGAGAAGAATAGTGCTATCTTTTTGTTTTTTAAATATTTTTAATCGTTAAGGCGCGGGATAAAAGATGCCCGTATATGTCGGCATGTTGTGCATGAATAATGTATGACAGTTCTGGACTTCAGCTTGACACCCTCAAGTGAAAAGCATAAAGGTTTCCTCTTTTGACATTCAATATGGAGACGGATGCATGCCCACGATTAGTCAGTTGATCCGCAACGAACGGAAGCGAATTGAAAAAAGGATGAAAACACCGGCCTTGCAAAGCTGTCCTCAGCGCAGGGGCGTATGTGTCAGAGTATACACCACGACGCCGAAAAAGCCCAACTCGGCTTTGCGGAAAGTGGCCAGGGTTCGCTTGACCAATGGAATCGAGGTCACTTCGTATATCCCGGGCGAGGGGCACAATCTTCAAGAGCATTCCGTGGTTATGATCCGCGGCGGCCGCGTCAAAGATCTGCCTGGTGTGCGTTATCATATTGTACGCGGGAGTTTGGACACCTCCGGAGTTCAGGACAGACGCAAAAGACGCTCCAAGTATGGAGCCAAGCGTCCGAAGTAAAGCGGCTCGAGAATTATTAAGAGGATAAGAATCTCATGCCAAGAAAAGGACCTATACCTAAAAGAGTGATTCTGCCGGACCCGGTGTACGGCAGCCAACTGGTCACGAAATTCATCAATCGCCTGATGTACGACGGAAAGAAAAGCGTTGCCGAGGGAATATTTTTCAAGGCTTTGGATTTTCTTGCCGACAAGACGCAGGAACCGGCCCTGAAATCTTTTGAGCAGGCTGTGGAAAACGTGAAGCCGCAGGTTGAGGTGAAGTCACGACGGGTGGGTGGCGCCACGTATCAGGTTCCCATTGAAGTGTCGCCAGGTCGCCAGATTTCCTTGGCCATCCGCTGGTTGATCACCTACTCTCGCAACCGTGGAGAAAAGGGAATGGTCCAGCGTTTGGGCGCCGAATTGTTGGACGCATATCACAATCGGGGCGGTTCCGTGAAAAAGCGTGAAGACACGCATCGAATGGCCGATGCGAACAAGGCGTTTGCCCACTACCGTTGGTAGGACAAAGGATAATTTTTCGTGCCTAGAACCGTACCCATTCATTTGCAGCGCAATTTCGGGATCATGGCCCACATCGATGCGGGTAAAACCACGACCACGGAGCGCATTCTTTTTTATACCGGCGTCTCGCATAAGATAGGCGAGGTTCACGACGGCCAGGCGGTCATGGACTGGATGGCCCAAGAACAGGAACGCGGCATAACCATTACCTCTGCGGCCACGACTTGTTTTTGGAGAGATCACAGAATCAACATCATCGACACGCCCGGCCATGTGGACTTTACCGTGGAAGTGGAACGATCCTTGCGTGTTCTTGATGCGGCGGTTGCCGTTTTTTGCGCTGTGGGCGGAGTGCAGCCTCAATCCGAAACTGTCTGGCGTCAGGCTGACCGCTACCATGTCCCCCGCATGGCTTTTGTAAACAAAATGGATCGGACCGGTGCGGATTATTTTCGCGTCGTGGAAATGATCAAGGAACGGCTCAAGGCCAAGCCGGTGCCGTTGCAGTTGCCCATCGGCGCTGAAGAAAATTTCAAGGGCGTTATTGATCTCGTGCAGGGCAAGGCCCTGTTTTTTGATGATGCGGCACTTCTTTCCAAGGAATATGCCTATGTGGACGTTCCTGAGGAATATCGCGCAAAGTATGAGCAATGGCGTCAAGTGATGCTGGAGGCTGTGGCCGAGGAAGACGAGGAGTTGCTGGAAAAATATCTCGGCGGAGAGGAATTGCCGCCCGAGGGTATTATGGCTGCCATCCGTTCCGCGACAATAGGCTTGAAGATTTGTCCGGTCCTGTGCGGTTCTGCTTTTAAAAACAAGGGAGTACAGCCGCTTTTGGACGCGGTGGTGGATTTTTTCCCCAGCCCGCAGGATGTTCCGGCAATGAAAGGGGTGAGTCCGGACACCGGTGAAGAAATGACAAGTCCCTGCGAGGATGAGGCTCCATTAAGCGCTTTGACCTTCAAACTTTTTAATGATCCGTACGTCGGTCACATTGCCTTTTTGCGGATTTATTCAGGACATATCGGAAGCGGCATGACCGTGGTTAACGCCACCAACGGCAAGAAGGAGCGGATCGGCAGGCTGCTTAAGATGCACGCCAACAAGCGCGAAGAGATTAAGGAAGCCTATGCCGGAGACATCGTGGCCGCCGTGGGGCTGAAGCATGCGGCCACGGGCGACACGCTGTGCGATCCTCAGCGTTTGATCATGCTTGAGTCCATGGATTTTCCCGAACCGGTTATCGAAGTGGCCATTGAACCCAAGACCAAGGCTGATCGGGATGCGTTGAGTCAATCACTGGCAAGGCTGGCCAAGGAGGATCCTTCCTTTCGGGTGAAGACCAATGAGGAGACCAACCAGACCCTCATCGCCGGCATGGGCGAACTTCATTTGGAAATCATCGTTGATCGGTTAACCCGTGAGTTCGGCGTAAACGCCAATGTTGGCCAACCCCAGGTGGCGTATCGGGAAACCATCACCCTGCCGGTTAAAAATGAGACGCGTTACGTGAAGCAGAGCGGAGGTCGCGGCCAATATGCTCATTGTGTGCTGGAGCTGGAACCGATTGATCCGGGAAAAGGATTTGAGTTTGCCAATTCCATTGTCGGCGGGGTAATTCCAAAGGAATATATTCCAGCTGTGGAAAAGGGGATCAAGGACGCCATGCTTTCCGGCGTATTGGCTGGCTTTCCAGTAGTGGATATTCGGGCCAAACTGGTCTTCGGTTCATTTCATGAAGTGGACTCTTCGGAGCAGGCTTTTTTTATTTGCGGTTCCATGTGCTTCAAGGAGGCTTGTCATAAGGCCAAGCCTGTTCTCCTTGAACCGGTGATGGCGGTGGAGGTGCTCACTCCGGAGGATTACTTGGGCGATGTCATGGGAGATATCAATGGCCGTCGCGGCAAGATCCAAAACCTGGAGGCGCGGCACGGTACACAGATCGTTCGTGCTCACATTCCGTTGAGTTCCATGTTCGGCTATGCCACTCAACTGCGATCCATGAGCCAGGGGCGGGCCAATTACAGCATGCAATTCGATCATTATGAGCGAGTTCCCGCGCAACTCGCGGACGAGATCATTTCAAAGCGGAAGTAGGGGGATATTATGGGCAAGGCGAAGTTTGAGCGGACGAAGCCGCACGTGAACGTGGGGACGATTGGCCACATTGACCATGGGAAGACGACTTTGACCGCGGCGATCACGAAGATGTTGAGCA
>DSBL01000065.1 GCA_011049455.1 Desulfonatronum sp.
ATGGGAGCTTGAGTAAAAAGTCCCCGGGGGATCGTTTCCATAATCATGCGTTGGAGCGCAAACCCCTGAACAACAGCCCCGGCATTGCAGGGCAAGGGCCAAAATATCCGGCCCTTGCCCTGCGTCAAACCGTCAAAATCTCGTACCGCCTTTTTACTTCCTACTTTGAATCGTAAAGCTGAACCCAGCGTCCCATGGACTTGAACAAAATATTGCCCACTATCTGGGAATCACTGCCTTATATTTTGGGGGGGATATGGTGGACCCTGGCCCTTGTATTCGGGGCCATGCTGCTGGGATTGTGTCTGGGCGTTCCGCTGGCTGCGGGCCAAATCTACGGTTCACGCCGAACGCGCCGAGCCATCGGAGTATATGTCTGGTTGTTCCGCGGCGTACCCATCCTGGTGCAACTCTATTTATTTTATTTCGGCATCCTGGCCTACCTCAGTCAAATTCACGCCCTTTCCGGCCTGCACCTGGACAGTGCTTTTTTGGCCGCCCTGGTCGTGCTCAGCTTGACCAGCGCTGCCTACCAGTCCCAGATTTTCCGGGCCTCCATTCAAAGCCTGCACGAAGGGCAGCTCAAAGCGGCTCGAGCCTTGGGCATGAGTGACGGGCAAGCCATTCGCAACGTTATTCTGCCTCAAGCACTGCGCCTATCCATCCCGGGCTGGTCCAATGAATACTCCATCCTGCTTAAGGATTCGGCCTTGGCTTTTGCCATCGGCGTCATGGAAATCATGTCCCGGACTCGGTCGGTGGCCGCCCTGACCCACGAACCGTTGCCTTTTGCCCTGGTTGCCGGCGTGCTGTTCTACCTGCTTACGCATCTGGGAGTTCGGTCCTTGAAAATATTGGAACACAGGGTGCGTATCCCGGGGTACGCACGCCAAGGAACTCTGTAATGAACCAGGAACATCCCATCCTGCGCGTGGAAGGCATCCATAAAACCCTGGGCGAACAACTGGTCCTGGATGATATATCCTTGAGCGTGAACAAGGGCGAGGTCAAAATTCTCATCGGCCCTTCGGGTTCAGGGAAAAGCACCCTGCTCCAATGTCTCAATTTTTTGCACACCCCAGACCGGGGCCGACTCTGGTTGGAAGGTCGGGAGTTCAAGGCGTCGGGAAAACGGGACTTGTGCTCCCTGCGTCAGCAGGTGGGCATGATTTTTCAGGATTTCAACCTGTTCGACCATTTGACCGCTCTGGAAAACGTGCGCATCGCCTTGGTCAAGGTTAAGAAGCTTCCTGCCTCTCAAGCCAACCGCCGAGCCAAGGAAGAATTGGCTCGTGTGGGCCTCGCGGACAAAGCCGCGCTCTACCCGGCCCAGCTCTCCGGAGGTCAGAAGCAGCGCGTGTCCATGGCCCGGGCCCTGGCCATGGATCCCAAAATCCTGCTTTTGGACGAACCCACCAGCGCACTGGACCCGGAACTCATCGGCGAAGTCCTGGCCGTCATCCGTTTTCTGGCCTCCACCGGGATGACCATGATCATGGCCACCCACCAAATAGCTTTTTCCGCGACCATGGCTCACGAGTTCTTGTTCATGGAAAAAGGACGCATTGTGGAACGCGGCAGTCCCAGTGTGCTCCTGGCCGCCGGAGCCACCACCAGGACCATGGCATTCTGCGCCAAGATCAACGAACTTTCCGGTGACCTGGGAACCGCAAAAAATCAAACTCCATGAGCGAGTATTGGCGTTTTCTTCAAGACGTGGTGATCCCGGCCTTGAATCAGGGCCTTTGGGTAAGCACCTTGCTCATCGTCCCCTCGGCTTTAATGGGACTGTTGCTGGGCATTGTCGTTGGCGCGCTGCGTGTCTATGGTCCTGCCCCGCTGCGCAAGGTCAATGAAGCCTATGTCTCCATCTTCCGGGGAACCCCCTTGGTGGTGCAGTTATTTTTTTGGTATTTTGCCCTGCCCCACATTCAGATCATGGGAGCAAGACTCGTGCTTTCGCCCATGGCCGCGGCTATCCTGGGCTTCTCCTTGTGCAGCGCAGCCTATCATTCCGAATACATCCGGGGAGCCCTGCTCTCCATCCGCCAGGGTCAGATCAACGCCGCCCAGGCCCTGGGCATGACCAAGGTGCAAACCATTATCTCGGTGATACTGCCCCAGGCGTTGCGCCGCGCCCTGCCCGGCTGCGGCAATGAGATCATCTATTTAATAAAATACTCCTCCCTGGCATCGATTATTACGGTAAGCGATTTAACAGGCATTGGTCGAACCATTGCCAAGCAAACCTGGAGAAATATCGAGGTGTTTGCGGCCCTGGGCATATACTATCTGCTGCTGGTCACAGTGGCCACGCTGATCTTGCGCTGGGTCGAGCTCCGCATTTCCTTGCCCGGATTCGAACAGGCCAAAAACTAAATCACCGCCCTGCTCTTGCCGGTCCGAATTCGAACCGCGCTTTTCCAATGGCCGAAACGTCAAAAATGCAGGATGGATTTTCGACATCATGCGCAAGTGACACAACCCATAAAGAAAGTTGGTCAAAAGACTAATTGATGAACACGGACGCGTAGCGCTTTTGATCTTCGAGCACCCGGCCAACGCCCCTGACCACTGTGGTCAGCGGGTCATCATCCCTGATCACCTGTAAGTGCGACTCATGGGTGATCAATTCATCAAGACCCTTGAGCAATGCCCCGCCGCCTGCCAGATAGAGCCCGTTGGATGCGATATCCGCCACCAGTTCCGGAGGCGTTTTTTCCAGAGCCCTGCGCACGGCCAGGACGATAGCGCCAACAGGCTCCCTGATGGCCTCGCGTATTTCAGGATCCACGACCGTTATACTTCGCGGGTTGCCGTCCACGATATTCTTGCCGGCCACGTCCATGCTCAGGGGAACCTTCTGCTGATAGGCCGAACCGATCTTAATCTTGGTCTTTTCGGCCATGTTTTCTCCGATCAACATCTGATGCTTGTCCTGGAAATAGCGCTGAATGGCCTCATTCATTTCATCTCCGGCAATGCGCACGGATTCCGAATAGGCCACAGACGAAAGAGAAATAACCGCTACTTCCGTGGTTCCTCCACCGATATCCACAACCATGTTGCCCACGGGTTGATCAATAGGCAATCCGGCCCCGATCGCCGCGGCCACAGGCTCCTCAATCAGTCGCACCTCTCTGGCGCCGGCCTGCATCCCGGACTCGATCACGGCGCGTTTTTCCACCTGGGTGATGCCTGACGGGACGCCGATAACGATCATCGGCTTGACCAGACGCATTCCGCGAATCACCTTGCGCACAAAAAATGCGATCATCTCCTTGGTGACTTCAAAATCCGCGATCACCCCATCCTTCAAGGGACGAATCGCCCGGATGCTCTGGGGCGTGCGGCCCAAAAACTCCTTGGCCTCCCGGCCAACAGCCAGCACATTGCCGCTTCTCGTTTCCAAAGCAACGACGGAGGGCTCGTTGAGTACGATCCCGTCCCTGGATGTATATATCAGGGTGTTGGCCGTTCCCAGATCCATGGCCAAATCCTTGCCCATAAAGGAAAACAGCCGTTTGAAAAACATAACACTCCATCCACCTTGCGGTTTAAAAGACTATGGCAACTGCCCGTTGAATAAAGATCATTTCCAGTGAACATTAAAAATGTACTGGCCGGCAACCAGCTATTCCTCCACGGGTGGAGGCTGGGGAAGAAATCCTTTTAACTTGACCAGCTGGTTTTTCAAATAAAGATTTTCCAAAAAAAACTCCAGATATTCGGTAATCAAATGTAAAAAATTGCGCATTTCCGGTGATGCCTCCTTGATCCCGCAATCAGCCAGAACAAGCACGGCCCTGGTTTTTTTGTGTACTGTCAAAGGCAAACAGATGACCGTGTGCATAACCAGAGAAGGGAACAGCTCCCTGGCGAAAAGCGAAGATCCCGTGTGTCCGGACTCATTGTCCGCGACAAACACGGAGGTATCGTTCTTGAAAACCCATCCCACAAGACCGCTGCCTATGGGAAAGGTCAAATCGCGGGTCAGCGGCGTCAACGGAACGCTTTCCGTCCATCCCTCAAGAAAGAAATTCTGTCCATACTCATCGCGGGCGGCAAAAAGAACATGCTCGATCTCCGTTGTCTGCGAAAGAATATGCAAAAAATGCTTCAAATACGAAGTCCACAGGGGAAAGCGTTTACGAAGGCCTTGCAGTTGCTGCAAGGCGTGATAATATCGAAAATCCTTCCTGCTGCTCTCGGTCCTGCTGGTATCCAGTTGCAGCATAATGATGAAATCCGCGAACTGGTGAAGAATTTTTTGATCCTTGGTGCTGAATGAATAGCTCTTCTTGCTGTCCACGCACAGCGCGCCTTGCCCATCCTTGAGTGGGCATCCCATGAAGGCCTTGACCACTGATTCGCTGCGGCCGGAATAATACCCCAGAGACTCGCTTTGCAGTTCAAAATTATTGACCAGCAGCGGCTGATTGTTGCGCAATACCCAGCCGACGAGTCCCTTGCCGGGAACAATCTTGGCTCCCTGAAGCAGGTCGTCGCCAAGGCTGAAAGAAGAGGCCAAACAGTACTCTTCAGGCGAATCAACCAAAAATAACACCGCTGAATAGGCGTCAAACGCATTGGCAATGATGCTTAAAAGATGCCGCAGGCAGTCCTTATTGGACATCCCGCAGAGGTAATGGCTCATTTGGGGGAACGTCTCTGGATGAAGAAGTCTATGCTGCGGTTGTAGGTGCGCTCCTCTTCCTCGGTAAAATAGCAGGCTGGAAGCTCACGTCGTTGACGATGATAATGCAGACATTCACAACACAATCCGTGCCTAGGACAACCTTCGTACGTACAGGTGCAGTATTTGGCGTTGATTTTTACCCGGGGGCATTGATCATTTTTGGACATCTTGGCGCTCCTGAGAGGGGCCTGAGGTTGGCTAAACAGCTTGGAAGACGAAATCAATAGGTCTTGCGTGTGAATTTAATAAAAACTCCTGGCCTTAATGTCAATAACTTGAAATTATTTATTATTTTTATAAAACTCCCCTAAAGATTCCGCAGGAATAGACATCATTTTCATCGCCTTTGATGCACTGCGAATGCGCTTCCCATCGTGGTTGACAGTCCACAACCCCCCATATAGAAAACAATCGTGCTTGATTCGAGGGTCTGATGTCGTACGATTCTTCGTGTTCACTTCACCGCGGCTTCCTTGTTGCATTCGCAAGCCAAATTTTTGTATTGACAGACGTGAAAGGTGCACATGAAGCGACGAAGAGTTCTTTTTTTAACGACAAGCTTTACTCCAACGGGCAAGAGACAAAGCCTGGACAAAGGCCATACCGGCATAGAATCTGAACGATTATGGGGAGATTTTTGTTCCCTCGGCAGGCAGTGACTTATGCAGGAAGCCAGAAAGCAATTTTTTCAGTTTTTAGCCAGAAAAAAACTGAAGTTCACCTCGCAGCGCGGACTGATTTTTGATGTTTTTTGGCACATTAAAGACCATGTTTCCCCGGAAGAGCTTTACAACGCAGTCAAGCAAAACGACCCACGGGTCGGACAGGCTACGGTATACAGAACGCTGAAGCTGCTCTGCGAATCAGGCATAGCACGGGAGGTGAATTTTGGTGATGGAGTCGCAAGATTTGAACCTGCTTTTGGACAATCCCACCATGATCATCTGATATGCACCAATTGTCATCGAAGCGTCGAGGTGATGGACCCCAAAATCGAAAAACTTCAGGAAAAACTTGCCAGGGATCACGGATTCACCCTGACCGGTCATAAATTGTATCTTTTCGGTATCTGCCCCCATTGCCGAGAAAAAGCACGGTAAAAACATGGGCAAGGGTAAAGACGGTATTCATTAAAATTGATAAAGACATTCAAAATCTTTAAAAATTGGAATAATCTATGGCGGAATTAATCGGTCTTCGTCAAATGAAAATCAACCAGCAGGCACGCATTGTAGCTGTTCAGGCCCAAGGAGACTTGGGGCGGCGTATTCGTGAAATGGGCTTGATTCCTGGCACAGTGATCACGGTAATCGGACGCGCGCCTCTTCGTGATCCCGTGGCTTTGCGGTTGCTCGATTTCACCCTGACCTTGCGCAATAATGAGGCGGATCACATCATTGTCGATCCACTCGCCGCAGCTTCAGGGGCACTTTCATGAGTGATCGCATAATCATCGCCCTTGCCGGAAACCCTAATTCCGGCAAATCCACTTTTTTCAACGCGCTCACCGGAGCGCGTCAACATGTGGCCAACTACCCCGGGGTAACCGTCGAAAAAAAAGAAGGATTCATCGAATTTAACGGCCAACGCCTTCATATCGTGGACCTTCCCGGCACCTATTCCCTGACGGCCTATTCCCAAGAAGAACTTGTGGCCAGAAATTTCCTGGTCAACGAACGGCCCCATTTGGTTGTGGACGTGCTCAACGCCGGGGCTTTGGAGCGGAATCTATACCTGGCCGTTCAGTTTCTGGAACTGGGCATTCCCTTGATCCTGGCCTTGAACATGATGGATGAAGTACGCAAACAGGGAAGACGTATCGACACAAATCGCTTGTCCTCCCTCCTCGGCGTTCCAGTGGTGGAAACCGTGGCCCGAACAGGCGAAGGCAAGGAAGCGGTGCTCCATGCGACTCTTGAATTCTCTGATTCACCTAAGGTTCCGTGGAAACCGTTGCGCATTTCCTATGGCCCGGATCTGGATCCGGTGATCCAGGAAATGGAAACAGAGATTGCTTCTGATCATTTTTTAACCGACCTGTTCCCAGCCCGCTGGACCGCATTGAAATATCTTGAAGAAGATCCCCAAGTCCGCGAACTCGGCAAGGGGCACGCCATTGCTGAAAAGCTTGAAGAGATGGCCGCCCAGGTTTCCGAGCATTGCCAGAGCACCCTGCGCACCACTCCGGACAGCATCATTGCCGATTACCGCTATGGCTACATTTCCTCAGTGCTGCGCCAAGATGTAATTCAGCGCGATGAATCCCGGCTACGCCGCATGGACATGTCCGACAGGGCCGACAAAATCGTCACCCACCGGCTGATCGGCCCGATGATCATGATCGGGGTCCTCCTTGGATTGTACAAGGCGACGTTCGTGCTGGGAGAGGCACCCATGGGCTGGGTTGAAAACTTTTTCGGGTGGATGGGGGAAATGGCAACGGTCCTGTTGCCCGAAGGCTTGCTCAGATCCTTGGTTATCTCCGGAATTATCGACGGAGTTGGCGGCATCTTGAGTTTCGTCCCATTAATAGCCATAATTTTCATTCTGTTGGCAATTCTGGAAGATTCCGGTTACATCGCCCGCATGGCCTACATGCTGGACCGGGTCTTTCGTACCTTTGGCCTGCATGGCAGTTCCGTAATGCCCTTCATTGTTTCCGGTGGAATCGCCGGCGGCTGTGCCGTTCCCGGCATCATGGGCGCCCGTGCCTTGCGCAGCCCCAAGGAAAAGCTGGCCACCATTCTCACCGCACCGTTCATGCCCTGTGGCGCAAAAATCCCGGTTTTCTTGATGCTCGCCGCTGCTTTTTTTCCGGAAAAGGGCGCTTCAGTGATGTTTTGGATCACCCTAGGGGCTTGGATTGCGGCCCTTCTCGTGGCTAAACTGCTGCGTCTGACCATCATTCGAGGGGCTTCCACGCCTTTTGTGATGGAACTGCCGCCCTATCGTCTGCCGACCATTAAAGGTGTACTGATCCATGCCTGGGAGCGTACCTGGATGTATATCCGCAAGGCTGGCACCGTGATCCTCGCCTTGGCGATATTGATCTGGGCGGCCATGACCTTCCCTCTGCTTCCTGAAGAACAGACCGCCGTGTTTGAAACCAAACAAAAACAAATCGAACAGCATATCGCAGAACTGGAATCAGCCAATTTTTCAGTCCCTGAAACGACGAACGAAAGCCACGAAAAGCTGCGTGCCAGCCTCGCGCACATTGAAGCGGAAAAATCCGAGGCAGCCTTGCGTCATGCACTGGCCGGCAGGCTGGGATCGGCCCTGGAGCCGCTTTCCGCCCTGGCTGGATTTGACTGGCGAACGAACATCGCCCTGATCGGCGGATTCGCTGCCAAGGAAGTAATCGTCTCCACCCTGGGCACGGTCTATTCCCTGGGGGAAATCGATCCCGAGGACACCGCTCCCCTTTCCCAACGGCTACACAAAGACCCCGCCTGGAGTCCCGTGACCGCCTTGAGCATGATCGTCTTCGTGCTGCTCTATGCTCCCTGCTTTGTGACCATCGTGGTCATGGCCCGGGAGTCCTCCTGGGGCTGGGCCTTGTTCGCAATGGGGTTCAACACCATGCTGGCCTTTGGCCTGGCTACCGTTGTTTTTCAGGTGGGAAGACTCCTTAACTGACAATCATTTGAGGCTGTTGCACCACCTTTCTTTCTCCCATATTCGCGCAACACAGTGGCCAGGAAGCCAAGCAGGCTCCTCGCGAAAACAAAAAACACTTCGCCGCCGATGCGGACCAACGGAGGATGACCAATGGCCGGGAAACCCCAAGACAGTGACCAGACATCTGCTCCTCTTGAATTGGCAAACAGCATCTTCCAATGGAACGGCGGCCTGTACGAAGCCGACACCGTCGCTGGACTGAAGCGGGATATTGTCCGGCATATCGTCTCCAGCTTGGGCAGCGACTACGCCCGACGCAGCGCATACAACTACTACCATGGACTGGCCCTGGCCGTACGAGACCGAATGATTGACCAGTGGATCAAGACGCAGCGTTCCTATTACGAAGACCAATCCAAACGTGTTTACTACCTGTCCCTGGAATACCTGCCAGGAAAGTCGCTTTTGAACAACCTGCATTGTCTGGGCATTTACAACGTGGCGGAGCAGGCGTTATCCGAATTCGGCTTGAAGCTGGAAGATGTGGCCGAGGTGGAGTGGGACGCCGGACTGGGCAACGGCGGCCTCGGAAGGCTGGCTTCCTGCTACTTGGACTCCATGGCCACACAATGCGTCTCAGGGTATGGCTACGGCATCCGCTACGACTACGGCATGTTCCACCAAATCATTGAAAACGGAGCCCAGGTGGAGCACCCGGACAACTGGACCCAGCGGGGCAATCCCTGGGAATTTGATCGAGGGCGCTTTTTGCATGAGGTCAACTTGTTTGGCCGCGTGCACTCCTGGGTGGACGATCAAGGCCGGCTGCGTCACGACTGGGTGGACACGGAAAAGGTTCTGGCCATGGCCTGCGACCTCCTTGTGCCCGGCTTCCAAAACGGTCAAGCCATCAACATGCGGCTGTGGGCCGCCAGATCTGATACGGAATTCAACCTGGAATTCTTCAACACCGGCGACTACATCGGCGCGGTGGAAGCCAAAATCCGGGATGAAGTCATCTCCAAGGTGCTCTATCCCAGCGATGAACAATTAAAGGCAGGATGCTCAGGCTTTGCCAACAGTATTTCTTTGTCGCCGCATCACTGCAGGACATCCTGCGCCGCTACAGGAAAAAATTCAGCACCCTTGACAAACTGCCGGACATGGTGGTCATCCAGCTCAACGACACCCATCCCACCATTGCCATCCCTGAACTGATGCGAATCCTCGTGGACGAGGAACTGCTAGGCTGGGACACGGCCTGGGATCTCTGCACCCGGGTTTTTGCCTACACCAACCACACCGTCCTGCCCGAGGCCCTGGAAACTTGGCCCTGTTCTCTTATTGAACGCGTTCTCCCCCGCCACATGCAGATCATTTATGAAATCAACCATCGCTTCCTGCACTGGCTGGACAAGGACGCACGGGCCCACCCCGATCCCGACGGCCGCAAGGCCCGGCTGTCCATTATCCAGGAACACCCGGAAAAGGCCGTGCGAATGGCCAGTCTAGCCATTGTCGGCAGTTTTTCCGTCAACGGCGTGGCTGCCATGCATACCGAAATCATCAAAAAAAAGGTCTTCCCGGATTTTCACGCCATTTTTCCGGAACGCTTCAGGAACATCACCAACGGTGTCACCCCGCGCCGCTGGCTGAACCAATGCAATCCGGGCCTGGCCGGATTGATCTCGGAAAAAATTCCAGGCAATTGGCTCTGTCATTTGGAAGAATTGCGCAATCTGATCCCCCATGCCGAAGATCCGGAATTCCGGGCCCGTTGGCATCAGGTCAAGCGCTCCAACAAGCACCGTCTGGCCGAGTACGTGCAGCGCAAAATCGGCATTAAATGCAATCTGGACGCCATGTTCGACGTACAGGTCAAGCGCATCCACGAATATAAACGTCAGCTGCTCAACGTGCTGCACGTGATCACCTTGTACAACCGAATCAAAGTTGATCCGGGCGGGGAATTCACTCCCCGTGTTGTATTATTTGGAGGCAAGGCAGCGCCGGCCTATGCCATGGCCAAACTGATCATCCGACTGATCAACGGAGTGGCAGACGTGGTGAATGCCGACCTGGACGCTTCCGGACGGCTGCAGATTGTTTTTCTACCCAACTATTGCGTGTCCCAGGCTGAACGAGTCATTCCGGCCACGGAACTCTCGGAGCAAATTTCCACGGCGGGATACGAGGCTTCAGGAACCGGAAACATGAAGTTCGCGCTTAACGGCGCATTGACCATCGGAACCCTGGACGGCGCCAACGTGGAAATGCTCGAGGAAATCGGTCCGGATAATATGTTCATCTTTGGCCACACGGCGACTGAAATCGTGGCCCTACGCCAAAACAACTACAATCCCTGGCATTTTTGCGAAAATGATCAGGAACTCAAACAGGTGTTGTCCATGATCTCCAGGGATGCGTTTTCACCGAAGACACCGGGTCTGTTCGCACCCATCACCGACGCCCTGTTGCACCATGGCGATTACTTTTGTGTTTTGGCCGATTATCGTGCCTATGTGGAAAGTCAGGAAAAGGTCAGTCGACTCTATAGCAACCAGGAGGAATGGACCCGCCGCTCCATCCTGAACACCGCCAATATGGGCAAGTTCTCCAGCGACCGGTCTATTGCGGAATACGCGCAGAAAATCTGGGGTGTGATGCCGTCGTCCTCCTGCCAGATTTGACATGAATCTTCAACCGTTCAGCACCTCACGCACCTTGGCCAACAGATCTTCGAATTGATACGGTTTTTCGACAAACCCGGCAACAACCTCCAAGACACCCTTGGCCTGCCCTGCGGCTGTGTATCCGCTGGCGATGAGCACTCGAGCCTCGGGGTCAATGCGCAACAGTTCGTTCAGACACTGCTGTCCACCCATGTCGGGCATGTTCAGATCCAAAATGACAAGGTGAATGGGTTGCCCTTTGTCGGCATATACGATCAAGGCTTCTTCCGCGCTGGCCGCGGCAAGCACCTTGTATCCGCAGGCCTCCAGGGCTTCCCGGGTCAGTTGCCGGATGTCCATATCATCATCCACAACAAGAATGGTTTCCGTTCCGAACAGGGAGACGATCTTTGACCCGGGACCTTCAGCTTCGACCATGGATTGATCCTGAATAGCCGGCCAATAGACATTAAGAGCTTATCCGTAAATAATGCCGACCTTTCTATAGGTGATTATCGCAGCGGCCATGTGCAACAAAGCCATATAGGTATCGCTGAGCTTCTCGTAGCGAACCAGAATTTTGCGAAAGC
>DSBL01000068.1 GCA_011049455.1 Desulfonatronum sp.
GCTTTCGCAAAATTCTGGTTCGCTACGAGAAGCTCAGCGATACCTATATGGCTTTGTTGCACATGGCCGCTGCGATAATCACCTATAGAAAGGTCGGCATTATTTACGGATAAGCTCTAAATATGTAGCGAAATAGTCATTGCTTATATTTTTTTGCTTTGTATTTTATAATAAATATTTTTTTTTGTTTTTTTTATTTTCTTGCAAGCGACAACAAAGGTTGCTCACGCTTTTTTTTATTGATTCACAACATTTTTATATTTTTTTGGTATTAAACACATTATAATCATTTTTTTTATATTGTGAATATTTTTATTATCAACGAAATTTCATCGTCTTTCCTGCCGACGATTGCAATGACCAACCACAGCAATTGTTTCGGAGGTTTTGGTAACCATACAATAATATAACTCAAAAAACAAAGAGAGTGTATTATTATGCGTGCAGGCAGATTACGTGGTGGCCTTGTGTTATCGTACCCTACAAATGGGCTCGCGAGCCCGTTTGAAGATGTTGCCTCGCCTTCGACGGCTGTCGTGCCTCTCCAACAAGACCAGGGAGGAGCTTGCGCACCTAAGGTCAAAAAAAACGATGACGTGCTCGTCGGTCAAATGATCGGTGAAAGCCAAAACCTGCATGGAGCTTCGATACATGCCCCGATATCAGGGAAAGTCACCGAAATCATCAAAACCTTTCAGAGTATCTCCGGCCAGACCGTACCGGCGGTGGTTATTGAATCCGACGGTCAAGCCCAGTGGATTGACAACCCTGCTGAGAGCGATCCCCTGGTGGCTTTGCAACTTGCGGGGATAGTGGATTATGACCGTCAGACGATTCCTTTGGCGGATAAACTGGAACAAGCCAGGACTCGCAACGTCAATTCCTTGATTGTCAATGCCCTGGACATTGAACCCATCCTCTCCAGTCGAGGCCGGCTGTTGCAGGAACAACCCGCAAAAATTGCCACGGGCATCGACGCCATCAAAAAAATTCTCAATGTGACCCAAGTTTTCATCACTGTCGATGAAAACGCCTTCCAGTCCGTCTCCTCGATCCAGTCGGCTTTGGGCGGTTCAACGCACATACTGCCTCTTTGCAACAAATATCCCCAGGCAGTGGACTACATGCTGGTGAAATACGTCACGCATGTTGAAATCCCCTGTGCGGACGGCGTCTGCATTCCCGATGTCGGCGCGGTGGTGGTCGATGTTGAAAGCCTGGCCGCGGTCGGTCGAAAAAAACCCGTTGTGGAACGTTTTCTTACCGTGACGAACAGCAAGGGCCATGTTAAGAATATTCGGGTGACCATAGGCACACCGATTCGAACTGTCTTGGATCATTGCGGGATCACTCCCGACAAGGGAGGAAAAATTCTGGCCGGCGGCCCCATGAGCGGCATGGCTGTCGCCAGTCCGGATCTGCCGGTGACCAAGGATCTCGTCGGAATCCATGTTCAAAGCCAACGTGAGGTGGTTGCGCCTGCGGACGCGACTTGCATCAAGTGTGGATTGTGCGTGGAGGTCTGTCCCATGCGCTTGATGCCCTTCATGATCTCCGGCTTCTCAGAAAAAGGTATGTATGCAGAGGCGCAACATTATGACATCTCCGCCTGCATCGAATGTGGATGCTGCGAATATCTCTGCCCGGTCAAAATTCCCATGGTGCAATTCATCAAATTCGGGAAGAAGCAAATTTCGGATCAAAGGAGTGGCGCATGAAAACACCGGAACTCGTTGCATCGTCCTGGCCGCATATCCATAGCGGCAATTCAGTGCAAAACATGATGCTCACCTTGATCATCGCGTTGCTTCCCGCAGTGGTTGCCGCGTTTTTGGTCTTTGGCCTGGACACCCTGAAAGTCGTGATCATTGCCATGGCTTCCGCGATCTTTTGGGATGCGGTTTTGCAAAAACTATTCAAAAAAAGCCTCACTGTTTATGACTTGAGCGCCGCGGCGTACGGATTGGTTTTCGCCATGCTCCTGCCTGTGACCATTCCCTGGTGGATCATTGTTCTGGGCACTTTGGTCATGATGCTCTTGGGGAAGCATGTTTACGGCGGTCTGGGATGCAACCCCTTCAACGGCGTCTTGATCGCCTACGTGGCATTGTTGCTGTCTTATCCCGGACATATGGGCAACTGGCCCATGCCCACTTCGGACATGATGATGACCCAATACCCTCCCTTGGTGGAACTCAAGGAGAACGGTCCCTTTCTGCTGGAAGACGCCTTCCCCGTAAAGGATCTTTTTTTGGGAACCAACTTGATCACGGGATCCATTGGTGAAATCTCCAAGTTGGCCTTGCTTTTGGGAGGGCTTTTTTTGATTGTCCGAAAAAAAATCTCCTGGATCATCCCCGCCAGCTTTTTATTCGGCTTAACCGGCTTTGCGACCATTTTTTGGCTTATTGATCCGAACACTTACGCCAGTCCCATTTTTCATCTCCTGGCCGGCGGCAGCCTTCTGGCCGCTTTCTTTCTGGCAACAGACTGGCCGACCTCGCCGGTAACAAAATACGGCATGGTTTTTTTCGGCCTGATGTGCGGGGTGATGACCATGGTCATTCGATCATGGTCACAATGGGCCGAAGGGGCCTACTTCGCGGTGTTCATTGTCAGTATGATCACGCCCTACTTTGACAAAATTCGCCCCAAGGTCTTTGGAGCAAGGTTTACCAGCAAGAGACCGGTGCGGCTCTAGCTTGGATGAACCCGGTTTTCATGGTCCTCAAAAGATGAAACCGTCCATGTCAGATTGTTGTTCATCCCATTTTCCGCTGCATACAGGAGGTTAGTTTCCGGTGTCACTGCGTGAAATCATCCAAATGGTCCTGGTGTTGACGATTGTGGCTGCGGTCTGTGCCGGTGGTTTGGCCGCTGTAAAAATGGTCACCATGGAGCAGATTGAATACCAGCAGATCAAGTTCATCAAGGAACCGGCATTGAAAAAAATCCTCACTGACTATGACAACGATCCCATTTCCGATCGTATTCAGCTTGTCACCGGCAAGGATGCGCGGGGCAGGGACGTGAGCACAACGTTTTTCCTCGCCAAAAAAGGCAGCCAATTGGTCAGTTTGGCCTTTGAAAGCACCGGTTCCGGATACGGCGGTCCTATTGGAGTGATGATCGCCATCGCTCCCGAGGACGATGTTGTCCAGGGCATCGCCGTCACAACACAGTCAGAGACGCCCGGGTTAGGGACAAAAATTATTGACGACCCCTCTTTCTCTGCTCAATTTGCGGACAAGCCGTTGAGTGCGAACTTCAGTCTGTCTGCCGCCGGGGGACAGATCCAGGCCATCACCGGCGCCACTGTTTCCAGCACCGGAGTGAGCAACGCAGTCAACAGGGGTATCGAACTCTATCAAGCCGTCAAGCCTGAACTTGATTTGTAGGAAAGGAGGCTCTCATCATGGCCGCTCGCATTGTCAACGAGTTCACCAAAGGTTTTTGGAAAGAAATCGCGCCGTTGCGTTTTGCACTGGGGATATGCCCGGCGTTGGCCGTGTCCACAAAGGTGGAAAGCGCCCTGGGCATGGGCTTTGCCGTGGTCTTTGTCCTGTGTATGAGCAATGTCCTGGTTTCAGCGGTACGCAACATTGTTCCGGACAAGGTGCGCATCGCCGTATTCATCAGCATCATCGCCACGGGCGTGGTCATCGTGGAACTGGTCATGCAGGCCTATTTCTATCCCCTGTTTCTGGTCCTGGGCATCTGGATTCCGCTGATCGTCGTGAACTGCGTGGTGTTAGGACGCGCCGAGGCTTTTGCCAGAAAAAATCCGGTGCTTCTCTCCCTCTCAGACGGTTTGGGCATGGGACTGGGTTTCACCCTCTCCCTGGTGGTGATTTCCAGCATCAGGGAAATCCTGGGTGATGGAACCTGGCTGGGCATGATGGTTTTGCCTGAGGCCTATCCCGGCTTCGGTTTTCTGCTTCGCCCCCCGGGAGCTTTTGTCATTTTCGGTCTGGTCCTTGGAATCATGAACGTCATTTCGGCCCGTCTTGAAAACAAAACGGCTTAACCACGAGATAAACTCCGTCATCCGAGGATATAACCATGCAAGAATATTTATTGATGATCGTAGCGGCGATGTTCATCAACAACATTGTGCTCATCCGCTTCATGGGCAACTGTCCGGTGGTGGGCGTGACCAGCTCCGTGGACAGCGCCTTGGGCATGGGTGCGGCGGTGGTTTTCGTGACCACCATGGCCGGAACCACCTGCTGGATCATTCAAAAAACCATTCTGGAAGTACTGGGCATTGAGTATTTGCAAACATTGGTTTTTATCCTGGTCATCGCCACGTTGGTACAATTCGTGGAAATCCTGATGCAGAAAGTGGCGCCACCGCTATATCGGGCCTTGGGTATTTTTCTGCCCCTGATTACGACAAACTGCATGGTTTTCGGCGTCTCCGTACTGAACATCAAAGAAGAACACTCCTTTATGGAAACATTGGTTTTTTCCATGGCCTCCGCGGTCGGCTTCGCCATTGTCCTGCTGTTTATGGCCGGGTTGCGGGAACGAATGGATTCCGCGGGTCGAGTGCCCAAACTGTTGCAGGGCGTTCCCATCACCCTGATCACCGCGGGAATGATGGGACTCAGTTTTGCCGGACTCATGGGTTTGGATTAGGATAAACAAAAGGACGCGAAAATGGGACCAGTGCTTACCGCAATCGTTACCGTCGGCGCCATGGGAATGCTGGCCAGCCTCATTTTGGGCGTGGCCGCCAAAGTATTTTACGTCTATGTTGATCCGCGCATCGGCCAAGTGGGAGACCTGCTGCCCGGAGCCAATTGCGGGGGCTGCGGCTACGCCGGCTGCACGGACCTGGCCGCGGCCATTGTCCAGGGCAACGCCCCTGCCAATGGATGCAAGGCCGCAAGTCCTGAAGTTGCCGCAAATATTGCAACCCTGTTGGGCATCTCAGTGGAAGCCGGAGAAAGACAGGTGGCTCAAATCTTTTGCCGAGGCGACGCCGCCCATGCGGAACGCAAGTTCATCTACAAGGGCATTAAGGATTGTCGGGCGGCCCAATTGGTTTCCGGAGGAGACAAAGCCTGCACCTATGGGTGCCTCGGGCTGGGAACATGCGTGGAGGCCTGCATGTTCAACGCCTTGCACATGGGGGCAAACGGACTCCCTGAAGTCAATACGGACTTGTGTACCGGCTGCGGCAATTGCGTAAAAATCTGTCCGCGGCACATTCCACGGTTGATCCCCATTTCCCAAATGGCTGCAACGTATTGTTCCTCACATGATATAGGCAAGGTGGTCAAGGAAATCTGCGAGGTGGGCTGCATTGGGTGCGGACTCTGCAAAAAGGTTTGTCCCGAAAAGGCGATAGAACTGGACAAATTTCTGTCTGTCGTGGACCCGACCAAATGCAACGGCTGCGGCAAATGCTTTGAAAAATGCCCCACCGGGGTTATTCAAGCCGTGGTTTTGACCTCCAAATCATTGAAAATGGCAGCATAATCTGGCAAATTCCCGACGTCGCATGCATGTTTTTTGAAACTGTAACGACATCCCCCCAAACCCCTGGAGGATTGAAATGATTAAAATCTTGATCGCCATGGATGAATCCGATTACGCCATGAGAGCGGTAAAGTATGTGGCGCGGTACTATCGGCCGGATGCCGCTGAAATCACATTATTCCATGTTCTTCAGGATTATATGCCCGCAGGGTATGAAAAGCTCAAAACCGTCCATCCCGTATATCTGCAAAAGCTTCAGGAACTGAAATCGCTGTCAGTCACCCAACGCGACTCCATTCAAAACTTCATGAATATCGCCAAGGATGAGCTTGTCTCCGCTGGATTCCCCGAGAATCATATTTCCTTGATTATTCAGGACAAAAAGATCGGTATCGCCAGGGATGTCATCCTGGAGGCCAGGGGCGGCGACTATGACACCATTGTCGTAGGGCGAAAAGGGACCACGGCGTTTGAAAACTTCATTTTTGGAAGCGTGACCAACAAGATCTTGAACTCCATTAAAAACCGAAGCATCCTGATTGTCGGAACACGCTGATCATTGCTTTAACAATTTTTTAAAAAAGGCGAATGCTTATGCCTACCAAAATATTACTTGCGCTGGACGAGTCGACATACTCCATGAACGTGGTCAAATACGTCGCACGCACCGTCAATCCTAAAGATGTGCACATCACCATTTTAAGCATAGTGCCCGAAACCTCCGCGGCTGGACTGAACAACCTCACCTCAGCGCACGCCGTGCATCCGCTTTTTCAAACCCAGCTGCAGACTCTCAAGGGTGAGAAGGAACAACGGCGCAAGCTTTTGGAATTTGTCCTTAATACCGCGAAAAATATCCTTTTGGAGTCGGGAATCCCCGAAAAAAACATCTCCGTCCAATTGCGGGACAAGAAGATTGGAGTTGCCCGGGACATCATCATGGAAGCCCAGGAAGGCCACTATGACACCCTGGTTCTTGGCCGCAGAGGAGTTTCCGGGGTGGAAAAATTTCTTTTCGGCAGTATTTCCAACAAAGTTTTGAATGCTGTTCAAGACTGCACTGTCTGGATTGTCGATCAGCAATGAGCAGGGAGCGCAGCGAGCTTGGTGAAGTGGTATCGCTGCAAGGTCGTACGGCGCGGGTCAAAATGAAGCGCAGTTCACAATGCTCCTCCTGTTCATGTGCCGGACTTTGCAGCCCTTTTGGCAAAGAGTGGATGGTACTCACCGCGATGAACGACGTGGGAGCTGCCATAGGGCAAAAAGTGCGCATCCGCTACAACGTGGAAGGGGAGGTGAAAGCCTCCTTTATCTTGTATATCATCCCCATGATTGCCCTGCTCATCGGAGCCGGGGTGGGAACATGCATAGGCCTATTCAATAATCCGGATTTTTCAGCGGTCGTGGTAGGGTTGTCATTCATGACCATCTCTTTTCTACTGATCAAAAAATACGCCGCCTGGAAATATGACCGGGAAAAGACCTACCACCCCATGATCACCGAAATCCTCAGTGATCACGAAAAATAATCCTTGACAATGAGTTGTTGGTCTTTCTTATCTGGATGCATGAAAATTCACTTCATGTTCATGCGTTAGTCTGTTCATGTGTCCTGTCCATGGAATCGAGCAAATGCCGCATGGGACTGGGGGACATTTTTTTGATCTGATCGGCAAAGGCGTTGATCATTTCAGAAAGCTTCAGTCCATCGGCCGAAGATATCCAGCCGCACATCAATCGATCCGGATTTATGCCCCGTCTCTTGAGCAATGCCTTGATGGAAGGGACCCTGTTGGCTGCATGGTAATCCCCCTGCCTGTACTTGCATTCTCCCATTCGACAACCAAGAATCATGACCCCGTCAAAGCCTTTTTGCAGCGCTTCCAGGATAATGTTCTGATGAAGGATCCCGGTGCAGTTGATCCTGATGATGATCACGTTCGGGGAATACTGCCGCTTGAGCACGCCGGCCGTGTCCGCGGCCATATATGACCCCCAGTTGCAGCAAAAGGCGACTATCAAGGGCTCGGCTTTCTGCACCTGGGATCTGTAGACGTTCACGATGGACATCAGCTGTGCCCGAATCTTGTCCGGCCTGTACTCGTCAATGATCACTCCTCCGCGGGGACAGGAAGAAACGCAAATGCCACAGCCCTCACACAGGGCCTTGTCGATTTTTATGGGGCAGCTGCCCTGCTGATCATTCTCGGGGTGCTCGATGTACAGTATTGCGCCGAAGGGGCATTTATCTATGCAGATGCCGCATCCGTCGCAGTTTTCCGTAATGTTCGCCTTCAATGGATCCAGAAAAATCTGGTCCTGAAACAAAATCTTTCTGACCCTGGAAACAACTGCATGGGCCTGGGCTATGGATTCCTCGATGGGTTTTGGAAAATGGCAGAGGCCTGCGGCGAATACCCCTTTTGCAGTCAGATCCGTGGGCTTGAGAAAAAAATGCTCCTCAAGCATGAACCCGCTGAAATCAAGTGAACATTTGAATTGATGGATGATCGTCTCAATGTCTTTGTCCGGGACAATGGCCGCCGCCAAAACCAGATAATCGGTTTTTATGACCAAAGGGCGCTTCAGGATATGGTCCTCAATATTCACCACGAGCTCGTTGTTTTGCCTTTCCACCCGGGGCTTTTTATCCCTGGTGTACCTGATAAAAACCACCCCCCTTCTTCTGGCTTCTTCGTAAAGCAACTCTCTGACCCCATAGGTACGGATATCCCTGTTGATAATGAAGACCTGGATATCAGGATTCAACTCTTTCAAGAACAAAGCCGCCTCTACACTGTGGGTGCAGCACACCCGGCTGCAATAGGGATGATCCGGTTCACGTGATCCCACGCACTGAATAAAGACCACTGTTTTGGCTTTTTTGATCTTGTCGGAGTTCGACTTGAGCTCTTTGTCGAAATCCTGATGCGTGAACACACGCTCATCTTGACCGTACAGGTATTCGTGGGGTTTGTGTTCGTTGGCGCCGATGCAAAGGATGGCCGCTCCATAGCGAATGGTCTCAATAATCTCGGAGCCGACCTTTTTCGCCACATGCACTTGGCTGATGAAATTGCCTACGGAGCCCCGGCAGGAAACCACCCGTGAATTTTTCATCAGAATGATCTTGGGGTTGTGTTCCAACCTGGCAATAAGCTCTTCCAGATAGGATGCCACATCCTCACCCTTCCAGGTCGACCTGAGATTCCAGGCATTGCCACCCAAATGATCGGATTTTTCAACCAAAAACACTTCAATTCCCTGTTCCGCCAGGGCCAGGGCGGTAGTCATGCCGGACAACCCCCCCCCCACGACCAGGGCCTTGCAGATAACCTTTTTGAAAATTCCATGCAGGGGTTTGTTCAAGCGCACCTTGGACACGGCCGCTGCGACCTGCAGCTTGGCCTTGTTGGTTGCCTGTTCCGGATAATCCTTGTGTACCCAGCTGTTCTGGTTGCGTATATTGGCGATTTCCAGAAGATAGGGGTTCAAGCCCGCCCCCCTGAGGGTTTTCTGATAGAGCGGTTCGTGGGTCTTGGGTGTGCACGAGGCAATGACGACCCTGTTCAGCTCGTTCTCCACGATCTGTTTGGCGATCTTGTCCTGGGTTATCTGGGGGCAGGTGAAAATGTTGGTGTCCACCAGGACTACATCGGGCAACGTGCAGGCAAACCGGGCCAAGGCGTCGACATCGATCACCTCCGAGATATTGTTCCCGCAACAGCAGATGAAAACCCCAATCCTCGAGTCCTGTCCGGAAACATCAACCTCCATGGGGAAGGATTGCTGTTGAACCATGGTCCCCTTGGCCTCTGCCAAATTCATGGTCGCCGCGTTGGCGACTCCGGCCGCATTTATGATGGATTGACGAATATCACGAGGGGAAATGATACTGCCGGCCACGTATATGCCCGGACGACTGCTCTGAAAGGTGTTGAAGCTCGAAGTGATGGCATAATTGTAAAGATTCATGCCCACGCCCAGCTTGGCGGCCAGGGCCACGGTATCGTCCCCGGGCAGCACACCTACTGAAAGGACCAGCAAGTCGAAGTGCTCCGTTACAATTAGATCATTGTCGTCTAGATAACTGATGCCCACTCCCTTTTCGTTCTTGCCAGGCATAATGGTGTGGGGGAAAGATCGAATAAATCGCACACCTTGGTTTTTCGCATTTTCATAATATCGTTCATATCCCTTGCCGTGCGCCCGGATATCATTGAAAAAAATAATTGATTCCACCATCCGGCTGGTGACGTGCTCCTTGGAAATAACCGCCTGTTTCATGGCGTACATGCAGCAAATGCTGGAACAAAGACTGTTTTTGACCCTGTTGGCCATCCTGGAACCAACGCACTGCAGCCAGGCGACCTTTCCAGGTTCGGCATTATCCGAAGGCCGCCTCAAAATCCCCTTGTTCGGCCCGGATGAGGAAAGAAGTCGTTCATATTCCAGGCTGGTTACTACATCAGGAATGCTCTTGTATCCATAGATGTCGTAGGATGCCGGATTGAACTGGACGAGCCCCGGAGCCAGGATCACGGACCCCACATTGAATGAGATGCATTTTTCTTGATCATTAAAGTCGATGGCCTTGGTGGGACAGACCTTTTCACAGGCGCCGCAAATTCCGCGCGTCAAGCGCAGACAGTTCTGATCATCGATCACGTATTTGGAAGGCACGGACTGCTGGTAGAGAATATAGGCGGCCCTTCGTGAATTCAGGCCCAGATTGAAGTTGTCCGGAACGGATCTGATGCAGGCCTCGGTACATTTGTTACAAGCAATGCATTTACTGGTGTCGATATAGCTGGGATGTTTTTTGATATGCACCAGCATATCTCCTTCCGGCCCTTCAACATCCAAAACCTCGCTTTGGGTATGAATCTCGATGTTCAAATGCCGTGAGCAATCAATAAGCTTGGTGCAGAGGATGCATGGCGAACAGTCATTGGTGGGAAATATATTGTCCAGTTGCGCCATCAAGCCGCCCAAGCCGGACTTTTTCTCAATGAGATAAACGTAATAATCTGCACTGGCCAATTCCAACGCGGCATG
This sequence comes from Desulfonatronum sp., assembly GCA_011049455.1. Lineage (GTDB taxonomy): Bacteria > Desulfobacterota > Desulfovibrionia > Desulfovibrionales > Desulfonatronaceae > Desulfonatronum. The sequence continues at coordinate 10,546 of DSBL01000068.1, forward strand.
AATGCCGAGTATCCCCCCGCCAATGATGGCTACGGAACCTATTTTTTTTGCCATTTTCTGTCTCTGTTGCATGCCTGAAAGGTTCGGTGGTCAGTGGGGAAGGTTCATCTCCCCGGCGCGGCTTTCATCGTCGCGCCGGGATTTTTTGGACAGCCAACGGAATGTGTCAATGAAAGTGAGACAGCCAGGTCCATAAAATTAGTGTAGCGTTTTCATCATGGTTGGAGGGTTGATCCAGACCGCTTCTTGGGGCCGGAGGATTTTAGGCAGTTCAGGATGA
>DSBL01000103.1 GCA_011049455.1 Desulfonatronum sp.
AGCGTCTCATTATTCGAGAAAACTGAATTAAATCAGTTGTTTTTGTTTTCAGATTGCAAAGCCGAGGCTGCTTCGCCTTTTAAGCAACTGAGATTATTTGACTAATGTTCCGGACACTAGTGCTTTTGACTATGAGAGCAATTACCTTTTTGCCGTTGCTTACAGTCAAGATATAATTGATCTTGGGTACGACCTTCATATCGGTCCCGAGGTTGGGGTTGCTTACCGTTTTGGAAACAGCCGGTCCGGTGAAATCTGGGGTGGGGTGGCCCTGAGACATCAGGGAGTGACGGTGGGCGGACACTTGAGGATCGCGCCGGCGTTGATCTTTGGATTGAGTGCTGTTGACAAGGCTATCGGCACAGAACGTACGCGGCAGGATACCCAGGGAGGAAACGCCGGACTGCTGTTTTATTTGAGCCCGGAACTCTCGTTTTCCTTGGTCAGCAGTCCGCAGTGGGCAATTGTCTACAGACTCCACCATCGTTCCGGCGGGTACAGGACACTGGGAAATCTGAAGGGCGGGCATAATGCCAATACCATTGGTGTTCGGTATCTTTTTTAAGTTGAGGTTTCCATGATGGGTTTGAAAAAAACATTTATTCATGATCATGTGTTTAGAGGCGGATCATGTCCTGTCCGGCAGGAAAAACATGCGGCATTTTATGACATTTTGTGATTATCTTTTATGATGCGAAAACAATAAAAAAGGGGCAGGCTCATCGCCTAACCCCTTGATTTCTTGGTGCGCCCGGCAGGATTCGAACCTGCGGCCTACGGATTCGTAGTCCGGCACTCTATCCAGCTGAGCTACGGGCGCGCAAAAATATATATTTATTCCATTTATTATAAGCTCGTCAAGAATTTTCAACAGGATTTTCCGACAGGACCTTGGAGCTGGATGATCCAGGTGCTTTCCTACCAACACCTTGAAGACAATCCTCGCTTTCCAGGTTGGGCCTTGAATCTTGCCCATGGCTGGAGTAACAGAATAGAAAAAATGGAACCTGCCGGCATGTCAAAAATGCAAGCAGGCACCGAGTTCCGTCGGATTATTCCCACAGTCCGAGAGGTTTTTCCATGACCGATTGTTCCCAAATCATCGAACGTCTCCGGGGAGATGATCCTGAAGCTCTCCGCGAAGCTGCCCAGGATGCCGGAGATTATGACTGTCATGAAAGCGTTGCCGCTCTGGTTGCCCTGTTGCGGAACAAGAACCTGGGCGTTCAAGAAGCCGCTGAAATATCGCTGTTGCAACTCGGGGGCGCCGAAACCGTACAAAGGCTCACCCCCCTGTTGCGGGAAAGCGATGCGCAGGTGCGCAATTTGGCCATGGATATTCTTCGCCAGTTAAGTGATCAAGATATCGAAACAATATTCGAATTGCAGCGCGATGACGACGCGGACATCCGAATTTTCGCGGCCGATATTCTCGGCTCCACCGGCAACATCCTCGCCGTCCCCCATCTCTGTCAGGCCCTGCTCCAGGATCCTGAAGTCAATGTGCGTTATCAAGCGGCGGTCAGCTTGGGCAACCTTGCTTTTGTCGAAGCGGCCAAATGCCTCGACCAAGCCATTCACGACGAAGAATGGGTGCAGTTTTCGGTCATTGAAGCCCTTTTGAAAATCCGTTCCGAATCTTCCATTGACGCCTTGATCAAGGCCATGCCCCAAAGTTCCGATCTGGTCTCCTCCATGATTGTCGATGCCCTGGCAGAAATGGGCAATATCAAGGCGGTTCCGCTGTTGCTGAAGAAACTGGACTCTTCGCCCGCTGCTTTGCGCAACAAGATCGTCAAGGCCATCGTGCAAATCATGGGCGGCCGGACACTGACGCTGCTTCCAGCCCTTGAACAGTCCGATTTTAAGGAATATCTGCTCGCTGCGCTGCAGGACGAGGATGAAGACATCCAGGATCAAGCCATCACCGGCCTGGTCAACATGAAAGTCCTCGAAGCGGCCGAGCCGATCATTGATCTGGGCGGCGCACTTGATCCGGAAAGGGACGATCACCAGGACCGTCTGGATCGTATTGCCAAGGCCCTGGCTGAAATCGGTTCCATGCCCGCTCTGCGGGTGGCATTGCACAGCGGGGAGCCAAACAAAACCGCCTTGGCCGTTCGAGCCTTGCGCCTGCTTCCAAATTCGCAAACCAGCGCCCTGCTGATGAATTTCTTCAGCAACAAAGATCGCAACCTGCAGCGCACCCTCATTGATGCGCTTGTTCAGGTGGCCTGCAAGGATGATGCGCACTTTTTCCTGGACCTTCTCGACAGCCATAATGACGGCCATATCCTCAAACAATCATTGAACTTTATTGCAAGCCTCGGCAAACTGCCTCAGGCCACTGAAAAGGTCTTCGCCTTGCTGGAGCACCCCTATCCTGACGTGCGCGAGATCGCGCTGGGAACCTGTATCGCCATCGGTGATCAAACCATGTTGGAAAAATTCCAACAAATGTTCACGTCCCCCGACCCGGCCAAACGGACCATGGCCGTTCTGGGATTGGGCAATCTGGGCTGCTCCGATCATATGAGCATGATCAAAAACGCCCTGGAAGACGAATCCACCTCTGTGCGCAAGGCCGCGCTGGAAGCCGGGATCAAACTTTGCGGTTTGACCGAGGAACTCTTCACCCTCGTTTCTCAGCGTCTTCAGGATGAGGATCGGGAAGTCCGGCTGGTCTTGATTTCCCTGCTGGGGGAATGCGACGGCCACAATGTGAACATCGTTCCTCTCTTGAGGATGGCCTTGACCGACGGATATGACTGGGTCCGGGTGCGAGCCGTGGAGGCCCTTGGCAACCTCCGCGCCGCAGAGGCGATACCGGATCTTGTAAACTTGCTGCACAACGGAAATCGCTTGGTTTCCATCAAGGCCGTGTGGGCACTGGGGCGAATCGGGGGGCAGACGGCCTTTCAGATCCTGATGGATGTGCTCAATAGCGATGATCCTGAATTGATTTCCGCGGCCGAAGAAGCCATCCTTCATCTTCAGGAACGCGAAGAGGAGCCGATGTAACGCATGAACATTGGCGATCCCGGCCGTATTGCAGAAGACGATTTCTCACGGCTTCGCGATTTTATCTATGCTCAATGCGGTATATACATCCCGGACAACAGACGGTATTTATTGGAAAACAGACTGGCAAACCGTCTTAAAACCCTCAACTTGAAAGGATTTGGAGAATACTTCTTCTATCTCAAGTACGATCATGGGCACCGCCAGGAACTGCCCCGACTTTTTGAAGTGATCACCACCAATGAAACCAGTTTTTTTCGCAACACCTCGCAATTGAAGGTTTTCCAGGAAAGGATTCTCCCCGGAATTCTTGAAAAAAACAGAAAATCAGGCTGCAAAAACCTGCACATCTGGTCCGCCGGATGCTCCACCGGAGAGGAACCATATACATTGGCCATTATTGTACGGGAAGTCCTCAAGTTGGAGCTGCCGGCCTGGAACGTCCGGATCACTGCCAACGACCTGTCCGAATCCGTGCTTGGCGCGGCCAGACGCGGAGTTTACTCCGATTATTCCCTCCGCACCACGCCAAAAGACATCGTGAAAAAATATTTCATTGAGGAGGCGGGACGATTCAAAATCCATCAAGACTTGAAATCCCTGGTCACCTTTGGTCAACTCAATTTGAACGATCGGATGCAACTGAAAATGGTGCCCCGTTCCGACATTATCTTTTGCCGGAATGTAATCATTTATTTTGACGATGCCATGAAAAAAAGAACTCTCAGTGCGTTCTACGACAATCTCGTGCCTGGCGGAGCGTTGTTCATAGGCCACTCCGAATCCTTGCACCATATTTCGCGGACCTTCAAACCCACCCACCATCCCGGCGGCATTGTCTATTTCAAGGAAGAATAGAACCTTCCAGGGAGCGCGCTCATGCAGCACAAAACGGAAAAGCGCGATCATCAGCGCCTGCGCAAGCCTTTTCAGGTGGAAATCAGACAGTTTGCTTTTCCCGTCCAAAAACAGCCGGTCATCGAAGTCCATTCCGTGGACATCAGCGGCGGGGGACTGCTCGTGCATTGTTCACGTAAGTTTACCGTTGGTGACAAGCTGCACGTGACCATCTACATTCCGAGCCTGAACAAGTTCCATCCGGGTTTTTTCAAGGTTTTTGAAAGCGACCTCGGACAATCCCTGACAGCCGTGGCCGAAGTGGCCCGGATTCAGGAAGCAGTGCCGCAACATGACTACGCGCTGGGCTTGAGGTTCCTGGATGTTTACGAAGATGATTGGAAAGCCTTAGAGAATATGATCCTCAAGGAACTGCGCAAGCTGAACAAGGCGCCATGACCGCAAACATACTGGCCATTGCCAACCAGAAGGGAGGCGTGGGAAAAACAACCACCGCCCTGAGCCTTGCGGCCTGTTTGGCCGAAATGGGACGCCGCGTGCTGGTCATGGACCTGGACCCCCATGCCTGCGCCAGTATGCACCTGGCCTTCTATCCGGAGGAACAACGAACCACGTTGTACGAAGTGTTCCTGGAGGAGAATGTTCAAACGCGACGAAAGGTTCTGGAAAAATCACTGCACAAGGTCGGATCTGCCGGATTTGATTTTGTGCCCGGCCACATCCGTCTATCCGAACTGGAAGTGGATCTACGGGACAGGCCGGGCAAGGGGACCATCCTCAAACAATGCATCGCGGATCTGCATGGCCGCTACGACGTCATCGTTCTGGACTGCCCGCCCCATGTGGGCATCTTGCTGGTCAACGCCCTGGTGGCCTCACGGATGGTGATCATTCCCATGCAGACCGATTTTCTGGCGTTGCACGGAGTACGCTTGATTTTCGCGACCATGAAAACCCTGAACAAGGCATTGTCGCGCCCTTTGGACTATCGCATTCTGGCGACCATGTTTGACCGCAGGGCCGGGGCTTGCCGCCGGGTGCTGCATCTTTTGCGCAAGAAAGGAGGCGACAGGGTGCTGGAAAGCGTCATCCCCGTGGACACGAAATTCCGCGAAGCCAGCGCCCTCGGAAAAGTCATCCTGGAGGTCGCTCCCGGTTCCAGGGGAGCCACGGCCTACAAACAACTGGCCCGGGAGCTGACAGCCCATGAAAACGCTTGAACAATATTTCTCCGAACAACCCTTGTTGCCCGATGACCAGGTTGCTCCTTTTGAAAAAAGCGAGCTGTCCGAAGCCGAACAGGCCTTTCTGACCAAGTATCTGGGCGTTACGGACACGGATAAGAAATCCGTTGCACGGCACATCAACGCCCCGGACCCGGTGCAAGTCATGGCCGGCCCAGCGGAATTGCCCGAGGTTTCACCTGAACCTCCGGTCAAGCATGCCCCTGAACACAAAACGCCTGGACATGTTGGACCGCAACTCCCCGGCCCTGCACACGCCCAGAAAACTTTACGCGACCAGGAAGAGCTTCAATTGATCGGTTTCCGTCTGGCGGAGCAAGAGTATGCTTTGCCCATTGATGTAATCCAGGAGGTAATCCGTGCAGTGGCGGCGACCAGACTGCCGTCGACGCCGGCTTTTCTCGCCGGAGTGGTCAATTTGCGGGGCAAGGTCACGCCGCTGGTTTCCCTGCGCGTTCTCCTCGGAATTCCTGCGGGTGAAGACAAGTTCGTCGTTGTCTGTCGCCATGCCGGCTTGCAACTGGGGCTCCAGATTCAGGCCGTGTCCACCATGCACAGGGTCGCTCAGAACAGGATCGACTGGGGCATTGAATCATTGCTGGGTGTTCAGAATGATTTCATAACCGGATTGATTCGCTCCGAGAATCACCGGCTGATCGGCATATTGTCCCTGGATCATATTGTCCATACTCTGTTGAAAACATAAGGAGCATATGTGAAGCATATCCTCATTGTTGACGACTCCAAAACGGTACGCAATCTCGTGGCCTTTATCATGAAGCGGGAAGGCTTCCGGGTGACCATGGCTGAAGATGGTTTGGACGGCCTGGAAAAACTCTATTCCGCCGGAGAGTTGGATCTGATCATCAGCGACATCAACATGCCTCGCATGGATGGATTCACCTTTATTAAAAACATTCGGGAACAGGACAACTTCCGGGACATCCCTATCATCGTCCTGTCCACGGAAGGCCAGGAGGAGGACATCCAACAAGGACTGGGACTGGGGGCAAACCTCTATATGGTCAAACCCGCCCAACCGGAAAAACTGGTCCGCAATGCAAAAATGCTTCTTGGATAGTCCGCGGCAAAAACTTATCCAAAAAATGAACCTGCCTTTCCTGACCCGACGCAAACAGTCCCAACAGTACCAAGAGGTGCATGCATGAACCAGGAGTTCTCGGATCCGGAAATTTTCAGCGATTTCATCATTGAAGCCAAAGAGCACCTGGAAACCATCGAACCCAACCTGCTGCTCCTTGAGAGAAGACCTGGGGATCTGGGCCTGTTGGATGCCATTTTCCGGCCCATGCATTCCCTCAAAGGAGCTTCCGGTTTTCTGGGCTTGCCCCAGATCAACGGCCTGGCTCACAAGGCGGAAAACATTCTGGACGAATTGCGCAAGGGCAATCTTCAAGTCAGCCCTGAAATCATGGACATCATCCTGGCGGCCACGGACGCCCTCCGCTCCATGATCGAGAATCTTGAAACCTCCGGCATGGAGGGCGATGTGGAAACCCGGTCCATCATGGACCGCATCAACGCCGTGTTAAGCGGCGCCGTCGCCCCCGCAGCAAGCACGGGCAAGACCGACGCACCCTCCCCAGAGCCTGCACACAGGCAGGTCGCAACTTCCCAGGCAGGCACGGGTTCACCCCAGTCCTACCCCCTGAGCGCTGTGAGCGGCGAGCACCTGACGGACTTCCTGGAAGAAGCGCATGAAATCGTGGCCAACCTGAACCAGGCTCTCCTGGAACTGGAACGCAACCCGCAAGCCGACGCCTCCGTGATCAACGATATTTTTCGGTATATGCACAATCTCAAGGGCAACAGCGGTCTGCTGGGCTATTTGGAAATGAATGCCTTGTCCCATGAAGCCGAAAGCCTTCTGGGTTTGCTCCGCAAAGGTGATCTTCGGCTGGAAAGAAACCATGTTGATCTGCTGCTGTCCTCGGTGGATCAAATAGACGGATTGATCGGCAAAATTGACGCCCAAGCGATGACCGTCACCCCCACCAACGTGCAACCGGTCATCCAAAGGCTGCGGCAGGCCCGCCAGGGCGCCCTGGATGAAAGCGTTTCCGCCGCCCTTCCGCCCCGCACGGAAGCGGCTCCTTCCTCATCCCAGCCCGCAGACGCTCCCCTTGCACCTGATATGCAGGACATTGAGGATGCGGAAATTTTCGCGCAAACAGCCAAACAACAGTTGGACAATATGCGCCTGGCCCTGGCCAATTTGGCCAAAGACGGCACACAAAAGGACTATGTGGACGGGCTGTATCGTTCCCTGGTCAGCTTGCAGAATGCATCCAATTACATGGGGTTTGACGAACTCAAAATCTACGCGGAGCGAACCGCCAAACTGGTTGATCAGGCCCGCGAAGCGGACATGGGGTTTGAGCTTTTCGTGGACCTGCTCAGCCAGGAACGGTCCATCCTCGAAGATATGGTCGCGGCGGTTCTGAAAACTCCGCAGCCATCGACGACCTTGCAGCCGTCAACGCAGCTCCAGAAACCGTCCCAGCCTGCAAGCGCAGGGCAAGCCCAAGCAGAGCAACGCCAGGACCGCCCGGATCTTCCCCCGCAAGCGCCGGACTCCGCGCCAAAGCCTGCTCCTGCAAAACCCTGTGCATCGGAACCGGTTCGACAGGACGCGGGCAGTCAGCCCAAAACCAAGGCGTCCTCCACCATTCGAGTGGATCATGAACGCTTGGATCACCTCATGAATCTCATCGGCGAACTGATCATCAACCGCAACCGTTTTGCCATGCTCTCGAAATCCTTGGAGGAAAACCCCGAACATGTGGAACATGTGGCCCAGCAGTTGACCGAGTCCACTTACGCCATGGCCAGGATTTCGGATGATCTCCAGGATACCATCATGCAGGTGCGGATGGTTGCCGTCAGCGCCGTATTTTCACGTTTTCCCCGGTTGGTGCGGGATCTCAGCCGCAAAAGCGGAAAGGAAGTGGAGCTGGTTACCGAAGGAGAGGAAACGGAGCTGGATAAAAGCATTGTCGAGGTTATCGGGGACCCTCTGGTCCACCTGATCCGCAACTCCATGGACCACGGCCTTGAAAATCGGGAGGAACGACTGGCGGCCGGCAAGCCGGCTACTGGCTCGGTTTGGCTGAGAGCGTATCACAAGGGTAATTCCGTGGCCATTGAAGTGGAAGACGACGGGCGCGGCATTGATCCTGTGAAAATGCGCCAAGTGGCCGTTAAAAAAGGATTGATGGCCGAAGAAGAAGCAGCCCGTCTGGACGATCGCGAGGCTGTTGAGCTGATTTTCGCCCCCGGTTTTTCCTCCGCCGAAAAAATCACGGATATTTCCGGCAGGGGCGTAGGCATGGACGTGGTGCGCACGAACATCAAAAACCTGAAAGGATCGGTCAATATCACCTCGGAGCTGGGCAAAGGCACCAAGATGATCCTGTCGTTGCCCCTGACACTGGCGATCATCGACGCGCTGATGGTTACCGTGGCCGGCGCGACTTACGCCATCCCCCTGGACGCGGTCTCGGAAACCACCAAAATTGAGGCTGGAATTCTCACCGACGTTGGCGGACGCAAGGCCGTGACGCTTCGTGACGAAGTTCTGGGAATCGTGGACTTAACGGACCTTTTGGGACTGCCTTGCAACAACCAGCAACGAGAAATCCTGCCGATCGTGGTGATCACTGACAATGACCGCAGGCTGGGTCTGGTTGTGGACCGCCTGCTGGAACGTCAGGAAGTGGTCATCAAGCCTCTGGGCGCATATCTGGGAGACATCGACGGCATTTCCGGCGCCACGATCATGGGCGACGGCAGCGTGGTTCTGATCCTCGATCCTCATGAAATATATGGATTGGCGACCTCACGACCAGGGAGGACATAGGGGAAAATACCGATCTCTACCCCAAAAGTTCCCCATACATCCGGCAAAGCGCCGTCAGACTGGATACGGCCAAGAGTGCGTGCAGCAGCATCCATCCCTTCATGCGCAAGGGAGTCTGGGACTTGAGCACAGGCACCAGGCACAGCCAGGACAAAAGCGCCAGGCACAGGGAGATTGTCAGCGTCGGCATGACCGGATGGCCGACCATGGCCGTGATCGTGTCGCTGACCCAATCCACCCCGGACAGGGTGGTTCTGTCCGAACCTGCCACCACCCCGCGCCAGAAAACAGCCTTGGTCCAACCCGCCAGCATGACGCCGGCAATGATCGCCCACCAGGCGCAGCGCCGCACCCCCCAGACATAATAGTCACGGCCGTAATCCTCTCGGTTGCGCCTTGCCACCAGATAAAGCAGGGCGATCCCAGCGCCCAAGGACAAGGCCAAAAAAAACGATCCTCCCCAAATCAACCAGGGCATGGGGCATCCGACCATGGACGTCAACGCATCCATGGTTAGCCTGGTTCCCGGCGGGACATTGCCCCCCAAACGCCAGAATACTCCGCCTAGAAACGCGGCCAGTGTCGCCAGCCATAAAACCAAAGACACGCCGCCCAGGGCCAGGTGCGCACCTGACACGCGTTTCCCCCGCTTCCAAAACCTCGCCAACACGATCAAGGACAGCGAGGCCGCCAAAGCCATGTGACCGGGCACGTCGAAAAACAGGGGATAAAATCCCTGACCGACAACTCCGGCCGGCCACCACGAGAGCGCCCACAGGCCCCATCGCGCTGAGATCAGCATAAGCCACAGCCCCAGGATGATCACCCCGAACTGCGCAACCTGTTTGGCCAGTTTGTCGGCAAAGACCTTGCCGCCCGCTCGTCCGGATAGGGACGTAAAAAAAGAGACGCCCACAGCGCCGACAACTGTCAACACAGGCAGTACAAGCAGCATCAGGGCCAAGCCGAACAACCAGGGGGTTGACTCCAACAACCGTTCAAAATGCGTGAAAAACATGGTCATCTGCTCCGGATGGTGATTTTTTGCTGGCCGGCAACATTGCTTGGGCAAGCAAATCGCTGTTTCATGGCCGCTGGATGATCTCCCGAATAATGTACGACTTGTCCTTGGATTTTTCGTAATAGAGCTTGGACAGCATGTCCGTGAGCAGACCGCTGACAAACAGCTGCACCCCGGTGATCACGAAAAACGTGGACAATAAGAGCTTATCCGTAAATAATGCCGACCTTTCTATAGGTGATTATCGCAGCGGCCATGTGCAACAAAGCCATATAGGTATCGCTGAGCTTCTCGTAGCGAACCAGAATTTTGCGAAAGCGAT
>DSBL01000153.1 GCA_011049455.1 Desulfonatronum sp.
GCTTTCGCAAAATTCTGGTTCGCTACGAGAAGCTCAGCGATACCTATATGGCTTTGTTGCACATGGCCGCTGCGATAATCACCTATAGAAAGGTCGGCATTATTTACGGATAAGCTCTAAATAAGGAGTAATTTTCTCCCTGGATATAACGGGCATCGCCCGCAAGCAGGCCTGACCAGTCAAATCTCATTCATCAGGATGCTGCTCACCTCTTTGTCCTTGATGCCCAGGTACCGCATGGTCACTGCCGGATTGGAATGGTTGAACCTCCGGCATAATAGTTCAAAGCCGACCCCGTACTGCACCCGCTGGATGTACCCGAAGGTTTTGCGCAGGGTGTGCGTGCCATAGTTCCCGCGCAGGTTGATCTGCCTGCACCAGCTTTTCACCAAGCGGTTGGCGTAACTGACGGTCAACGGCTTCAGCCCCTTTCTTCCCTTGAAGAGATAACCAGCTTGGGCCGGATTTACTGACTCCAGGTAGGACTGCAAAGCCTTGTGGGTGGCCTTGTTGATTACCAGGATATTGTCCTTCCCTGTCTTCTGCTCGCGTACCTTTATATGCTCTCCAGGCTTAACGCCGAAAACATCCTTGACCTTCAACCCCAACAGATCACCTATCCGCAGGCCGCACCTAAAGGGTCATTGTTGTTTGACTTATCTCGCTCAGGAAAATCAAAAATCAAGACTTAGCCCCGCTCCTCTTACTCCGGGCTGAAGTTGGTCCACCGCTTCACATCACTATCCTCTTCCCGAGGCTCGACAAAGAAAATCCGATCTCATGAGCACACGACCTGCAACGTTGTCGCAATGCGCCGGCTGATGTTGTCCGCGAGGCGTTTCAGAAAAGCCGCGTCCTGTCCATGCGGGGCCAGGGCTTGCATTGTGGGGGTAATGGCCGTTTCCAGTGTGTGACAAAAGGCCTTCAGATCCTGAAGCAGGGTTTTCGGTTTTGAGCCCAGGTCCTTGGCCATACGCTCCCAGTGCCGCTTCATGATCCACTCTGGGCGGTTTTCTCCGCCGATTTTCATGGCCAGCTTTGCGCTGAGTTCGTCATACGCCTGGGTGGAGATGATGTCGTAGAACGGGGCCAATCGCGGTGCCTTGCCCTGGTCGTAGATCAACGAGAGGTTCTTGGCGTGACCGTCGGCATTGCCCAGCAAGACATTGGCAAAGCACCACCTGGCCAACAGCCTGACATCCTTGGCCGGTGAGGCGCTGTGTTTGCGGAGCAGTTCAACGCATTCCCAGAGGCCCGGGCCGCCCTCGGACTGGTATTTCACCTCCGGCGAAATCCCCATGGCCTGACAAAAATCCTCCTGGTGCACTCGCAGGACGCGCTCCCCGCTGCGTTGGCGGTCATAGCGGGTCACCATGAGCAGCGGAATGTTCCCGGCCTGCATGACCCGGCAATTGGGCGTAGGCAGGCCCGCGTTCCTGGCCAGGTTCATGCAGAACGCCTCGTTGATCACCGTGGATTCAAGGCGGGCAATGGGCGGCTTGAGGATGTGGGTGCTTGGAGCGCCGTTGCAAGGCAGGGAGATGATGTCTCCCTCGCAGTGAACGGGCAATTTATCCTGTGCCCCGGCCAGGGACAGACGGATGCCTTCGGAGCCGGCCAAAAGCGGCCGCCTGGGCAGTGTGCCCACGATTTCCGCAAGCTCGGCAGGGGTCAGAGGCTTGTAAAGGCCCTGCCTCGGGTCAGGATTGGTTCCCTCTGGGAGAACGCTCAATGCTCCGGCGCAATCGCCGCCAAGTTCCCGCAACAGGTCAAAAACGTTTTGGGATGAAATGCCGAGCTGGCGGGCCACCCGGTCGCGCAACTCGCCTTCAGGCAGGATATTGGCGAAAAAGAAGCGGACCACATCGCCAAGTAACTTTTCCGGCCCCAGGGGCAGCGATATTGACAGGGGAATGGCCATGGGATTGTGAAGCCACGACGGATCATATTGAAAGACGTATGTTCGATCCTGCTCCAGCCAAAGTCTGCCCACAGGGGAGTCGTTGAAGAACACCTGCAAGGGGGAAGGCACTGCTATTCACCCCGGCGCGTGACGATCAGTTCCAGGCCCAGCCCTTCAAGGACCCGCAATGTCTTGTCCAGACGCACGGTGGGTTTGCCTCGTTCCAGTTCCCCGACAAACCGCTGCCCAACGCCGCAATACCCAGCCAGATCAGCCTGGGTCAGGCCGTCCAGCGTCCTTTTCTCGGCAACCTGCCGGCCAAGTTCGGTTGCGCTGACAATGCGGTGCGGCATGGTCTATTCTCCTGGCTTTTTTCTCTTGGTCAGGGCGTGATCACGGCAAATGCCAAAGGCAATGCATTATTCCCGTTCGGGATGAAATAACGCGCCTGCCTGAAAAATACAAGGGGTCCTTCCCGTTCGGGATGAAATACAACCAAGTTTTTTGCCGCACCCGTCGCCATTGAGGGCTCACGCCGCTGCCTTGCGCAAGCGCTTGGTCCACGTCCGCCTTGATGTCGTCCACGTGCTCAAGTCCCACAGCCAAACGGATGTAATCCGGGGTCACGCCGGTGGTCTGTTGCTCGGCCTCGGTCAACTGCTGGTGGGTGGTGGAGGCCGGGTGGATGACCAACGTCTTGGCGTCGCCGATATTGGCCAGGTGCGAAAGCAATTCCACCGAGTCGATGAACCGCCTTGCAGCACCTAATCCCCCCTTGATCCCATACCCGAGGATGCCGTGTTGTCCGCTCCGCAAAGCCTTATTTTCCAGGCCAGGGCAGAGCATGACGTCTTGTGCTTTTTCGTGCTTTTTGTGGTACCATGCCTTTCGTGGTTACTCCGGCTGACATTTTACCTACAAATCGTAAATGGTCTCGTCCCTGGCCGGCGGGTGCAAGGCTTGGCGCAGTTTCTTTGTGCTCATGCCGCCAAAATCCATGTTCTCGAACACATCCCCCATGTCCGCCTCCACCTGCTCCGGATCCTCCCCGGCCTCCATCCGGGCCAGGGCCTCGTCCATGCCCTCCCCGAAATCCAGGCCCGTGGCGTCCCGCAATTTGCGCATCAGTTGCGCGGCCTGGCGCGGGTCATCCTCGTTCATGCCCTCGGCCTCCCGGGCGATCATCTCCATGGCTTGCTCCAGCTTGGCCTCGTCCATGCCGGACAAATCCGGCATGTCATCGGCCTGGTCCTCGGACAGATTCCTGGAAACCGCAAAGACCGAGGCCTGCCGCTCCAGCTCGGGGCGGGCGCATTTGGGGCAGGCCGGCGTCTTCTCGGTGTTGATCCGGGAAGAAAAGAAGCTGTACACCGTGTGGCAATCTTGACAATAGAATTCGTAAATCGGCATGTCCGTTCCTCAACTCTCTGTTTCTCTCTTCATTGCGTGCTCGTCTTCGCCATATCCGGCGCAGTTGACCTGTACCCAGGGCTATATCCCGGTTCAGGTATTGTCTTGCGCATAAACGCCTCCATGAACGTATCTCCTTTGCACCTCAAGAATATTCATTTCCCCGCCAAGGTTCAAGAATCCCTTGACCATGCGCAAGCCCGGAGCGGCATTTTCTCCCCCCTTACGGTACGCAACACGTTCCGCCCCGCATGCTGAACGACTTGAGCTTGGTGTGCAAAACGCCTACAAGCAGATCAAGGGAATTCAATTCCATGCATCGCGCTTTGCTTCACTTTTTAACGGCCGCGGGCTTTTTGACCCGCCTGGCGCCTGCCCGTGGTGTCCAGCCCGAAGAGATGGGCTTCAGCCTGCGCCTTTTTCCCCTGGTCGGCCTGGCCATGGGTCTTGTTTTGACCATCCCGTGGTTTCTTGGACTGCTTGGCCAACATCCATGGATCCAAGCCTTGCTCTGGCTGGCGGGCGCACTCTGGATGACGCGCGGCCTGCACTGGGACGGCTGGGTGGATCTTTGGGACGCATGGGGCAGCGGCGCACGCGATGAACACTTCTGGGAAGTGCTCAAGGACAGCCGCATGGGCGCCTTCGGCGGCATGGGATTGTTCATGGGTCTGGCCGGATGCCTGATTCTGCTGCACAATGTTTTCCAGCAACAGGACTGGGGCTTGCTGGTCTGGACGCCGGTGCTCGGCCGTGCCGCGGCGCCCGTCCTGGCCTGGATGGGCCGCGATTTGCAGCGCCCCGGCCTTGCCGGCATTTTTCTCAATGCCGCCAGCAATCGCTGTCTTGTTATAACCACAATCCAAGCCGTCCTGCTGGGACTCCTGTTCATTCCGGCCAAGACCATGCTTCTGGCCGGAGCATTTTTGCTCGGCGGCCTCTTGTTTTTGGCCAGACTGGCCAAAAATAATACAGGCATGAACGGCGACTTTCTGGGAAGCGCCATCATCTGGGGCGAGATCAGCGCTTTGCTGGCCGGCGCGTTGTGAGGGTCCTTCATGGCCAAACCCTTTGAATTCCAGCTTGAACATGTCCTTCACTACCGCCGGCAACAGGAGGAGCAAGCCCGCCTGGAGCTGGCCCAGGCCCAGAACGCCTACCAAGCGCAAATCCGAGTGCTGGACGGATTGCGTCAAAAAGTCCAACAGGCTGAAAAGCATTTGAAAAGCCAAGACAACTGGCCCAGCGAGGAACTGTGGCTGTGGACCATTTTCAGGGAACGCCTTTTGCAAGACATCGACGACAATGAGCTTCAACTGCAACGCCTTGCGACCAGGGTCGCCGCGTGCCGGACGGTTCTTGTCCAGCGGTCCAAGGAGCTCAAGGTACTGGAGCGCTTGAAAACCAAACAGGCTGTAGAATACTATGCTCAACAAAAACGCGAGGAACAAAAGCAACTGGATGAAATGGCTTCCCTTCGGCACCAATACAAGGGTATCTAACCTGCTTGCGGCCGTGGCGTTTATCAGCCTCAGCAAGCTGACCTTGCTGGCGTTCATCAGCACCTTTCAATCCTTTGCGACTTCCGGCTCACCCATGGTTGAAACCGTGCTCTCAACCCCGGCGGTGGTCTACGCCCAGACCCCGGCGGCTGAAGAACAGCCCCCCGATCAAAATCTTTCCCAGGAATGGCAGAACTTGCGTCTCCGGCAAGAAGAGGTTCAGCGGAAGGAACAGACCCTCCAAGCCCTGGAACGGGAACTGGACGCCAAATTAAACCGACTCCAGGAACTGGAAACCCGCATTCAGACCATGCTGGACGATGCGGACGCACTCAAAGACAAAAAAATCAAGCACTTGGTGGATGTCTATTCCAATATGAAGCCCAAGGAAGCGGCCAAGGCCCTGGAAGTCTTGGAAGAACCCGTGGCCGTCAAAATTTTGTCCGGGATGCGCGGACGCAATGCCGGGGAAATCCTCTCATTTGTAGATGCTGAAAAAGCGGCACGACTGACCGAGGCCCTCACCCGCATGCAAATGCCTCTTCAATAGCTTTATCATGCCCATGGTCCGCCTGATGCTGACCCTGGCCTATGTGGGCGCGAAGTTTCACGGCTGGCAACTCCAGGCTGACGCGCGCACGGTCCAGGGATGCCTGGAACAAGCCCTGACCAGGCTGGCCGGCTGCCAGGTTCGCGTACACGGCGCCGGACGCACCGATGCCGGCGTACACGCCCTGGGCCAGGTTGCCCATGCGGACATCCCGGCAGCCCGCGCTGACCTGCCGTGGCAACGGGCCCTGAACGCCCTGTTGCCGACTGACATTGCCGTAATCCGCGTCGTCCCGGTCCGGCCCGCGTTTCACGCCCGATTTGACGCCGTTGGGAAAACCTACAGCTACACGCTCTGGACCGAACCCGGCTATCTTCTGCCCCAGCGCAAGGACTTTGTCTGGTCCACCGGTCCCTTGGATCAGGCGCTGATGACCTTGGCCGCCCAAGAACTTGTTGGTCGCCGGAACTGGTCAGCCTTTCAAAACAGAGGCACTGCCGTGCGCAGCCCAGTGCGCACGGTGTACGACTTGCACTGCGAAGCCGGAATGCGCCCGGAGGAAACAATCTGGCTGATCACGGCCGATGGCTTCCTGAAGCAGATGGTCAGAAACATCATGGGCTGCCTGGTCATGGTCGGCAAAAGAAAACTCGCCGTCGAAGAGGTGCTCAAGCTGGCTGAACAAAGGCAACGCCAGGCGGCCCCGGCCACGGCGCCGGCTCAAGGCCTGTGCCTGGAAAAGGTGGTCTATGGCAGGGTCCCGTCAAAGTCCTTTCTTTGATGTCGGCAAGAAATAATTCTGCCAGCAAGAAGGCCGACCGTTCCGGTTTTGCGAGGGGTGTTCTGTCCGACCGAGCATGCCCTGCGTTGGAAAAACCAATGCCGGTCAATGACAGCACATGGTTAAGGTTTTGGGGACGCATCGGTTTTTCCTTACGCAGGCGGCGAGGGAGTTTGCACCCCTCGCAAAACCGGCATGGCCGGCCAAGGAAAAATGACTTTGATGGGCACCTGTGGTCTATGGTTGACGATCTGGACATAATTGAGCTTATCCTCTATCGGCAAGAGCCCGGGTTGTCAGGAAAATGGACTCGTTATCCTGTGACTTGACGAGTCGAACACAACGCCAGAGATAACTTATGCGATGCATTATTGAACCAAGGGAAATGCAGGTCTGGAGCACCCAGAAGCGATGTCAGGGCAAGACCCTGGCCCTGGTGCCCACCATGGGGTATTTCCATGAAGGGCATTTGGCATTGATGCGCTGGGCCAGGGAACATTGCGACGTGCTGATGGTCAGTCTTTTCGTCAATCCGACCCAGTTCGCGCCCCACGAGGATCTCAAGGCCTACCCGAGGGATCTGCCGCGAGACGCCGAGCTGGCCCGGGAACAGGGCGTGGACGTTTTGTTCACGCCAACACCGGAGAGCATGTTTTCCAAGGACCATGCCGCGTGGGTGGAAGCGCCTTCATTGTGCCGGGGGCTTTGCGCGGTGCAGCGTCCGACCCACTTCAGGGGCGTGGCCACGGTGGTTGCAAAGCTTTTCCTGCTGACCAGCCCGACCTTGGCTGTTTTCGGGGAAAAGGACTGGCAGCAATTGGCCGTCATCCGCACCATGGCTCGGGACCTGAACATGCCCGTGGAAATCATCGGGCGGCCCATCGTGCGCGAGGCCGACGGCTTGGCCATGAGTTCGCGCAACATCTACCTTTCCCCGGAGGAGAGGGCCCAAGCCCCGTTTATTCATCAGGGCCTGCAACAAATCAGAGGGTTGACGGAACAAGGCGAGACCGACGCCAACATTCTGCTGGCCGCCCTGGGGGAAATGTACCAGCGGACCATGCCCTTGGCCGCAGTGGAATACATGTCCTTGGTGGATCCGGAACAGCTTTTTCCATTGGAGGAAATCCAGGGGCCGGCCCTTCTGGCCGTGGCCGTAAGGTTCAAAACGGCCAGGCTGATCGACAATATCCTGATCCCGGTCGAGGAACGCCTGTAAATGTCCGAGGAATTGCACCACAAGGGCATTTTGTCCCGGATCAAGCGTTTCATCCGGGCCAACCTGCTGGCCGGAATCCTTTTTTTGACCCCGGTGATGGCCACCTTCTTTTTTCTGCGCCTGTTTTTCAACTGGGTGGACGGGCTGCTGAACTTTCTGCCCAACCGTTTCCGGCCTGAGAACTTCCTGCCCTTTCCGATTCCCGGCCTGGGCTTGATCCTGCTCTTCGGCACGCTGTTGCTGACCGGCTTTGTGGTGCGCAATTATCTGGGACGCAAGCTGGTCAAGATCTGGGACCGGATCATTGAAACCATTCCCCTGGTGAACAAGCTGTATCTGGCCGTCAAACAGCTGGTGGAAACCATTTTCAACCGTTCGCCCCAGGATTTCAAACGGGTGGTCTTGGTTGAATTTCCCAAGGAAGGAAGCTATGTACTCGGATTCGTGACCGGCGTGGCTGTCGGCGAGACCCAACGCAAAACACACAGAAATGTCATCAATGTTTTTGTGCCCACAACACCAAACCCCACATCGGGTTTTTTTCTGATGATTCCGGAGGAATCGGTCATCCCCATGGACATGAGTGTCGAGGATGCCTTCAAGCTGTTGGTCTCCGGTGGAATCATCAGCCCGGACCGAAAGAAAGAGAACCAAGGAGGAACAACGTAATGCAGGGAAACACCAATTCGTATTTCTTCACATCGGAATCCGTGACCGAAGGCCATCCGGACAAGGTCGCGGACCAGATTTCCGATGCGGTCCTGGACCGGATCATCGGCCAGGACCCCACCGCCCGAGTGGCTTGCGAGACCCTGGTCACTACCGGTCTGGCCTTCATCGCCGGCGAGATATCAACCAATGCCTACGCTGATTTTCCGAACATCGTCCGGGAAACCGTCCGGGAAATCGGTTATGTCAATTCCGATATGGGCTTTGACGCCGGCACCTGCGCGGTGATCTCCTCCATTGACAAGCAGTCCGTGGATATTGCCATGGGCGTGAACCGGACCAAGCCGGAAGAGCAGGGAGCCGGAGACCAGGGCATGATGTTCGGCTTTGCCGTGAACGAGACCCCGACCCTGATGCCCGCGCCGATCTATTACTCCCACAAGCTTTCCCGCCGCCTGGCCTATGTGCGCAAAAACAAGATCCTTGATTTTCTGCGCCCGGACGGCAAGACCGAAGTGTGCATCCAATACGAAAAAGGCACGCCCAAGCGCATCGACAATGTGGTCATCGCCTGCCAGCACAATAAAAACATCGCCTACGCCGATCTGGTTGACGCAGTGAAACAGGAGGTGATCTTCAAGACCCTGCCCGAAGACATGGTGGACGAAAAAATGCGCATCTATATCAATACCACCGGCCGGTTCGTACTCGGCGGACCGCTGGCCGACTGCGGCCTTACCGGTCGGAAGATCATCCAGGACACCTACGGCGGTATGGGCAACCACGGCGGCGGCGCCTTCTCCGGCAAGGATCCCTCCAAAGTGGACCGCTCCGGCGCCTACATGGCGCGCTACATTGCCAAAAACGTGGTCGCCGCCGGCTTGGCCGACCGGTGCGAGGTCCAGGTGGCATACGCCATTGGCGTGGCCGAACCCATCTCCACCCTGGTCACCTCCTGGGGCACTGGTGTCGTTTCGGACGACGTGCTGACCAAGGCCGTCCGGGAAGTTTTCGATATGCGCCCATTTTACATCATCAAGCGTTTGGACCTTCAGCGCCCCATATACAAAAAGGCTTCGGTTTACGGACACTTCGGTCGCGAAGATGTGGACTTCACCTGGGAAACAACGGACGCTGTCGCTGATCTGCGCACCGCCGCCAAGGTCTAAGCCGAAGCTGATCGCCATGGGAGGCCATGCAACGCACCAACGACATCCTTCGCGGCTTCTGGAACAAGCCGGAACAGCAACGGGAATTGCGCCTGGCCTCCCTGTGGTCATTGTGGTCTGAAATCATCGGCCCCGAGATAGCCGATCTGGCAAAACCCCTGGGGCACAACAAGACAACGCTGCTCCTGGGGGTCGAGGACGCCATGGTTATGCAAGAGATCACTTTCCAGGCGCCGCGTATTCTGCGAACCGTCAACGCCGCCCTGGGAGAAGCATATTTTGACAAAGTCCGGTTTGATCTGCTAGGTGCCCGGTCTTCTCTTGACGCAGTCGCCGGATCATTTTCAGATCGCCCTGCCCCCGCCCCCTCTTCCATTGCCAAAGCAAGGCAGCTATCTGAAGAGCTGGGAGGTGCATGGGGCCATATTTCCGGGATTCCTGCAGTAAAACGGTGTTATATGGCCTATGTGCATTTCCATGGGCAATCGAAAACAAATTATTCACTAAACAGACCTGCAAAACCAACAAAGGATCAATTGCCGGTTGGATCTTCCAGGAGGAAAAAATGACTGAACCGTCCGACATCGTATTGAAAAAACCCTTGGACAAAATGACCGCCAAGGAACTGCGCGAACTGTGCATCAATAAAATTCCCCAGATCACCGGGGCCAGCGGCATGGACAAGGAGGCCTTGGTCGTCGCGATCAAGGAGGCCTTAGGCTTCAGCACGGATGAAGAGTCCAAGGGGACCTCGCCCTACAAGGAACAAATCTGGGCATTGAAGCGACAAGTCCAGACCCTGCGCCAGGAAAAAAAGCAGGTTCCCAGCGACCAGCGCCAACTGAGAAACCGTCTGCGCCGTAAAATCAATCACCTGAAAAAACGGACCCGCCGTTTGGCTTCTGCGGCCTAGTGTCCTGTCACATCTCTAATGTTGGATAAAGACGGTTCAGTTTGATCCGGGCATCTTCAGCAGTGAACTGCCAGTTAACCCCGGCCTTCATTCCGTTTCTTGTCGACTCCCATGCC
>DSBL01000143.1 GCA_011049455.1 Desulfonatronum sp.
AAGGAACGAACAACAAAATCAAAACGATGAAACGTCAAGCCTACGGATTCCGTGACAACGAGTTCTTTAAACTTAGAATCTTGGGCCTTCATGAAACCAAGTACGCTTTAACCGGATGAACCAAAATATGTGTAAGATTTTCCGACAGGTCCTCAGCACCCTTTTTGATCCGGAGGGTGCGAAGAAAGCGGAGCATGTCTTTCCAGTAATTCGTCGGTTTGCTGCGCCAGGTAGTCCACATGCTCTTTGTTGCTGAAGATCGCCTCGCAAACCTCGCAGATCACGGAAAAATCCCTGGGTAGAGGGAATGCTCTGGCAAGTTCCGCGTACACCGCATCCATGGGGACATATGTCAGCAAGCGGTTGGGTGCATGGCTCTGGGCCTGCTCGATGATGTCGGCGACTGTACTGGTGTTCACGTTCCCAAGGGAGATGCCCTGGTTGAACCGGTTGAATCCGCAGCACGGCAGGACCTTGCCGTCCGGATCAACCACAAACCGGTTGACGGCGTTGCATTTCTTGAAGCTGTGCAGCGGTTTCGCGTTGATTGGTCCGCGATGGGTCTCCTTCCAGCGGCCGATATTGGCGATGAACGTGCGCATACCCAGGAAATACATGTGCTCCTGCACACCATGCTCCGCGAGACAGGCCTTGAAGTCTTCCACAAGATGTTCTTTGCCGGGAGAATATTCAAAGTCAAAGCGCATGGGCTGTTCAAAGAACGCAAAATGTTCCTTGGCGATGTTCGCGGCATGGGACCAGTCCAAAAATTCCCGGTGAAACTCCCCGGCGCTCATGCTCAGACGGTCCCTGGGCGGGGCAAAGCCGCTTTGGGCCAGTGACTCCATGGTCCGTCCAGCTGACGCGGCGCTTTTGCCCCAGAAACCGTTGGTCACGACGCTCACGGCGCCGTACCCCAGATCGTTGGCCAGCCTGATGCACTTGAAAAGGGTCGGAGCGAACAGAAAGACCTCGCCCCCGCTGAACCCGATGCTCCTGAATCCGTTTTTTCTGCACTGGCGGATGACATCCAGCAGCTTTTCCTCGGGCATGACGATCGTGCTGTCCGGCAGGGAGGTGTTGTAGCAGAAGCGGCAGCCGATATTGCACTTGTAGCTGACCCGCAAGGCCAGGGATGTGGGGGTATAGATGCGGCCGGTTTCAGGGGTTGCGGACATGATCAGCCTCTCTGTGTCGGCGCCCTGTCAAAGGATGCGGGGCGGTTCACGTTGCGGGAGCACGGTCCGGGCCGGTGCGGGAAAGAACGTACTCCGCGATGGCCAGTGCGCGCCGCCTGCGCAGCTTCTCCTGGGGCCGCTCCAGCAGCACCCTGATTTCCTTGGTGAATTTAATGCAGCCCATCAGCTGGATCCATTTCTCAAGGTCTTCGCGTTCCGCAGGGGTCAGGGGGCTCTGGGCGTCATAGGCTGCCAGGAACCCGTCGAACCGGGAAAAGTCGGCCAGGTGGATGTACTTTTCCGCCAGGGAGAATTCAAAGGCGCCGTCAATGATGTCGGCCATGCGCGGGCCGAAGTAGGCGTTGTTGAAATCGAAGAAAAAGACCTGCCCCTGTTCGCTGATGATCAGGTTCTTGGGCGTGACGTCGCCGTGATTGTGCACGCAAGGGCTGTTGGCGTACATCCTGGCGCGGTATTCGCCGGGATTGTACCGGTTGACCAGGGGGATCAGCGCCTTGAAGGCCTCGGCGATCTCCCGGCCCGGCAGGGTGTTCTTGAGGTAGATGGAGAACTGCGGCAGCCAGATCATGCAGATGTCGTCGAAGGTGAACGTCGCCTCCAGGGTCAGCGGGTGTTCCATCTGCACGCCGTGGATGCGGGCCAGGGCCGGGCCGATTGTTTCCAGGGGATATTCCGGACGCTGCTGCGCCGTGCCCGGGATGCGCTCGAAGAGCAATGCCGGAAAGCCGTTGACAACGACATGCTCGTCTTGTGACGCAAGAACGCCCGCGGTGGGGATGCCGCGCTGCCTGAGCTGGGAAACCAGTTTTTTTTCGTAAGCGGCATGTTCTCCCACGCGAGAGCGGTTGTAGTTGCCGGAAACCTTGAACAGCTTGAGGATCAGACACTGATTGTCCGCGAAAATCCTGTACAAGGCGTTTTCCGTGGAAACAATCATCTTTTCCACGATGACATCGGAAAAGCCGTATTGCTCGGTGATGATCCCGGCGATCCTCTGTTCATCCTCCCCGCGATAGGTGATCCCATCGCGGGAGCGGTCGTAAACGCATTGCGCGCCGAATTTTTTCAGGAAAGCGTCCCTGTCCTGGTGATTGCCCCGGGACGGCAAAAAAACATAGGCATCCACCAGGTGTTCGGTGAATTGAATATGCGGATAGCGCGCTTGCCATTCGCTCCAGTCGTCCGCGAGCGGAATCTGTCCCATGTGATAGACGGGGCACCCCCGGGAGGATTGCGCACTGAAGAGATGCCAATGGCCCGGAAGGTCCTGTTCGTGCGCCGGGTTGATTTCCACCAGGATGTCGACGTCCGAACCGAGCTTGGCCAGCCTGCCATGCACAAAAGGGATTTGGTAACGGCCCATGTCTCCGCGCTTGGCCGAACCCATCAGATGGATCCTGTCCACGGCGATGCAGGAGGCGATCTCCCTGGCCAGGAAATCGTCGACCTTTTGGCGCAGGGCCTGCTGTTCGGCCAGGGCAAAGGGATCCTTGGCGGGCTTGACAAAGGTCAGGGCAAGGCCGGCGAGAAAGGTGCTCCAGGCCTTGTACAGGATCGCGGCGGCCTGCTTGCCGCCGTGCGGGGTGACCTTGTAGGGGAAAACAACCTGCCGGCCGGCCCGGGCGTACAGCCAGAACCGGGGATCAATCTCCACGTGCAGGCTTTTGCCGGAGACCAGGGCGGAATGCAGATCAAGCACCTGGCACTTGATCAGGTTGAGTTCCTCCGGATCAATGACCGCGCTGTTTCTGGACAAAAAGTCGGCCAGCCTTTCCGTCCTGCTGAGCCCCTTGATTCTTTTATAGTCCCGGGCCGTGCTTTGGGCGTCGGCCGTGACAACCACGGTCAGGCGCGGTCCGATGTAGTGCACTTTTTGGTCCCGGATCTCTTTTGCAAAGCCGATATAGCCGAAGATGTCCCGGACCTTGGCCAAATGGTGTTTGGCCACGGAAATGGCCAGCACTTCGCCGGGCTGGTTGCCGGCGCTGAGCGTGAAATCGATTTCATTGGCCCGCAGAAGATCCTCCACTTCGTGATATGCGGACGCATAAGGAGTGTCCAGGTCAATGCCCTTGAAGGCCCGGACCAGGGCGCGGAACTCCTCGGGGTCGATCAGGATCTTGTAGTTTCTGTAGTGGAGGTGATAGCCGTCGCCGCAGTCTTCCAGGGAGAATTTGCGGGGGTTGTATTTCACGTCATGTTTTAATCGCGATTGCGTCCAGATGCGGGCGTCTTCCTGGTTGGCATTGGGCAGCATGCCGTCCTGGTACCCTTTTTCCCGGATCAGGGCGAGGAGTTCCCGGGACTGCTGGGCAAAAACCGCCACGATGTCTTCGAATTCCCCGCAGCTCAATTCCAGGCGCAGATCGCGGAAATGGATATGGATGTTTTCCTCCATGTCCAGAAACATGTTGCGGTGCTGCGGGGTGTTCAGCAGATCACCGGAGAACAGCAAGCGTTTTATTACCCCCATGAGCAAAAATTCCTTTTGTTTATTCTAGAGAGTCCAAAGTTCTCTCAACCTGCTGATATCTTGAGGTTCACAGTTTCGATTTCGTCATTCCGGCGAAAGCCGGAATCCATTGTTTTTTTCAACAAGATAAGGGCCTGGATGCCGGATCAAGTCCGGCATGACGGAAAGAACTCTTGACTGTCAAAATGCTCCTGAACCTTACGGGAAAAACAAGCCGGGCCGCGAAACATCGCAACCCGGCCCATGTCTGATCGGCTGTTTGCCCCTATGCTACGTCCGAATCCCCTCCATCCTCGCCTGACGGGTCAAACGAGGGATCAGGCGCAGGCGTGGTCTCCACCAGGTGAAACCCGTCGAGGAACGAGTCGGATCCGTGATCATGAACCATGACCTGCACGTCCCAGCTCATGGCGTCCCCGTCTTCCCGAGCTTCCAGGATCACCTCGTCGGCGTTCCAGGCAATACCCTTCAACCCGGTAATGCCGCTTTTCGAGTACATTTCATTATCACCAAGATCATCTTGCGGGCGTTGTTTGTTTAAGCCTGCCGGTGTTGGCGGTGTTGGCGGCGTCGGGGGGGGTCGGGGGCGTTGGCGGCGTTTTTGTGGCCGTGGTCGATGTGGTCGATGTAGTCGATGTGGTCGATGTAGTCGATGTGGTCGATGTAGTCGATGTGGTTGCTGTAGTCGATGTGGTTGCTGTTGTCGGCGTGGTCGGCGTTGTCGGTGTGGTCGGCGTCGTTGGTGTTGTGGCGGTTGTGGCGGTTGTCGCGGTTGTCGCCGTTGTCGCGGTTGTGGCAGTCGTACCTGTGGTCGGTGTTGTTGGTGTGGTGGCCGTGGTGCCCGTCGTCGGGGTGGTCGGCGTTGTTGGCGTGGTCGGCGTTGTTGGCGTGGTCGGTGTTGTTGGCGTGGTCGGTGTTGTCGGCGTGGTCGGTGTTGTCGGCGTGGTCGGCGTGGTCGGCGTCTCCGGCCCTTCGGGGGCATCAAGCAGTCCCGGTCCGGTCGGGGACGTCGGCGTGGTCGGTGTTTCCGCCCTGAGCGGCGTTACTTCGTCCGGCTCGGTGGGCTCCACCGGAGCCTGCCTCGGCAGGGGCTGTTCAGGGCGGTCGATCTCGGCGTCCGGGAGAGGCTGACCGATGGGGGGGACGGGGTCCTGGTGCCCCTCGCTGGTGGTCTCAATGACCGGAAGAGGCTGACCCTCTTCAATGTCCTGGCGAGGAACCTCCGGCTCCTGGTCCGTGAACCCGGTTTCCTCCGGAGGCAAGTCGCGCTGCGTATCGTCCACAGGCGGCGCGGCCTGCACGTTTTCCAGTCCGCTTTCCTCGGCCTGATCCGGTACGGTTTCATCCCCGATGGGGCCGGTAACGCCTGTACCGCCCTGTACCTGGGACAGGCTGGTCAGTTCATCAAATCGCACCGCCTCCTGCGAGGTGGGCGTTGCCGTGGATTCGGTTTCATTCTCGGCCATGACGGGCTCCCCTTGTCTGCAAAGTCATTTTGACTATTGGATCATGCCTGCTTTGAGCATCTATAGATTCAACGACAGGGGTGTCAATCCGTCCAAAAGTTATAGCTCGACTATCTCTCCCCAAAGGACCGGTCGATGATGTCCGTCACCGGGGTGAACAGATACGCGAGAAAGGACTTCTCGCCCGTGATGATTTCCGCCTCCACGCTCATTCCCGGGAGAATGCGGAAGCGCTGGGGATCATTGCCCACATAAGGCCGGGTCAGCTCGATCCAGCCCCGGAAATAGGGGTCGCCGGCCGGGGTGAGCACATTCGTGGCCGAGATGCGGCGCAGCACTCCGTCCGTATTCCCGAACCGGCGGTAGTCGTAGCTGGAAACACGGATCTTGACGTCCTGACCGGGCTTGATGTGGCCGACATCCCGCGGGGCGATCCGCACCTCGGCCTCCAGGAGCGCATCCGTGGGCACGATGCGCATGAGTACGGCGCCGGGCTGGATCACCTGGCCAATGGTCAAAACCTGCAGATCCTGAACCAGTCCGCGCTCCGAAGCGCGGACTTCCAGGCGGGAAACCCGGGCCTGCAGCCGCTGGAGGGTTTCCTGCACTTCGGCCAGTTCGGCCCGGACAACGCCCCTCTCGCTCAAGGCGTCCCGCCGGAACTGGTTGGCCGCGTCCTGCAGCCGGGTGCTGGCTTCGGTCAATGCCTCCTGCACCACCTTTATTTCCTCTTCCAGCCGTTTTACTTCCCCGTCCGCGGTGACCTTGGCCCGCCGGGTTTCCACCAGTTCGGTGCGGGTGATCAGCTGCTGCCGGCCCAGTTCCTCGCGCATGGTCAGCAGTTCGGCGACCAGGTTCTGATGGTTGCGCGCCGAGGCCAGCGCGTTGTTCAGCTGGACCAGGCGCTGCCGCAGCTGGTCCACCTGGCTGGAAATCACGGCCAGGGAGGAGTCTCTGACAGCGGCCTGGTTAAGATAGATTTCATGCTGGTCGTTCACCAGATCCATGTGCGGCGAAGTCAGGATGGTCAATTCCGCGGCGGGATCCTCGGCCTCAATCCGGTACGCCGTCGGGATGCGGGATGGTTCGAAATCAGGGATGCGCTCCTCGGCAAAGGCGAGCAGCCGCTCGGCGCGCAAGGTCAGGGCCAGCCAGCGGGCCTCCATCTGGTGCAGGTCCGCCAAGGACTGGGAACCGTCAATGCGCAGAAGCACCTGGCCTTGCTCCACGAGATCGCCTTCATCCACGAGGATTTCCGCCACCTCGCCGCCGTCCAGATGCTGGACGACCTTGGTCTGTCCGATGGGGATGATTTCCCCGGGCGCCCGGGCCACTTCGGTCAGTTGGGCCGTGGCGGCCCAGACCAGGAACAGCAGCACCAGCAGGAAAATGAGCATCACCAATGGCCGCACATAGCCGGGGATCAGCTTCTCCTCGATCTGGACGGCCTCGGACAGCAGGCGCCGTTCTCGTTCACCCAGGGGAGGCGTTGCCTGCGCCGCGCTTCCAGAATCTGTACTCTGTTTCTTCTTCATTTGTTCAGCTCCGCCGTGACGATCTCGTTGATTTGCTCAAATGGTCCGATTTTTTTGACCACGCCGCTTTCCAGATAAATGACCGCGTCGGCCAGGCGCATGTGGCTGGGCCGCTGAGAAACCAGGAACAGGGTGGACCGCCCCTTGAGATACTCAATGCAGCGGATCACCGCCCGGTCTCCCTGCTCGTCCATACCGTTGCCGGGTTCATCCATGAGCACCACCGGCGCCGGCTTGAGCATGGTCCTGGCCAGGGACAGCCGCTGGCGAAAACCGTGCGGCAGCTGCTCCGCCTGGCTGTTGGAGATTCTGGTCCGCAGTCCTTCGGGCATGGCCTCGGCATCGGTATAAAGCCCGGCCATGCGCAGGGCCCAGCAAATGTCCTCATGTGTTGCGGTGGGGTTGGCCAGGCGCAGGTTCTGTTCGATGGTGCCGTAGAATATTTCGCAATGTTGCGGCATGTAGCTGATCTGGGCGCGCAGATCCACGACCGGGATCTGTCTCAGGTCCACGTTGTCCAGGCGGATGGATCCGGCCTGGGGGGTGTGGGCGCGGACGATCAATTTGAGCAGGGTGCTTTTTCCGGCGCCGTTAGGTCCGGCGATGGTGACCATGCGCCCCGGCTCGACAGAGAGGGTGACGCCTAAAAGGGCCGGCTCGGCGTCATTGGAGTAGCGGAACGAGACCCGGGCGAAGTCGACCGCCCCCTGGGAAACGGGCCTGCGGGTTCGCCGCGTCACCCCGTTGTCCTCGGTGGGCAGGCGCATCAGGGAGTCCAGCTGGCGCATGGTGGACGAGACCCGGGCCAGGGTGGTCGCGGCCATCAAGGCGTTCTGCATCGGACCGGTGAGCCGCCAGACAATGATCATCGTGGCGATGACCGCGCCGGTGGACATCCAGCCCTGCATCGCGCCGACCACGGAAATACCGAGAACCACGACGCCCGTGATCATGCCGATGAGCCTGGCCGCGCTGGAAACGCCGGCGTTGGCCCAGTTTGTGCGGAACGCGGCCAAAGCGCTGCGCCCGCTCAGTTCCCGAAATCTGTCCAGCCACAGAGAGACCGCGCCCACGGCCCGCAATGCGCGCAGGTTGGCCACGCTCTCCATGAGATACTCCCAGCGTTTCCCAGTCCAATGAGCGGAATCTCGGACGCTGCGGTTCTGGATACCCTGGGCGATCTTGCCCAGTCCCAGGAACAGCAGGGCGGAGACCCCGATGACGGGCAAGGCCCATGGATTGAGAAAGGCGATGGCCGCGGCCATGATCAGAGTGGCGGGCAGATCAAAGGCCAGGGTTGCCAGGGGCCCCAGGAAAACTTCGCGCAGGTTTTCAAAGCTGCGCAGCCGCATCATCTGGCGCGTTGCCGAGGAGCTTTGGGTGGAGCTCACCGGCAATTCAAGAATGCGCTGGAACGCGGTGTTGCCGATGATGTACTCGGCCCGGCCGGCCATGAAGGAAATCAGGCGGAATTTCAGGCGCTGCAGATACCAGTTCAGGATCAGGGCGATGATCACCCCGGCGAGCAGATACAACCCCATCCTGACATCTCCCGTGGGCAGGACGCGATTGTACATGGCCATCACGAAAAGGGGCGGAGCCAGGCCCAATAGCGTGCTGACCACCGTGATCATGAAGGTCAAGGCGATATGCCGTTTAAAACGGCCGACAAGAATCCGCAGCCAGCTCCTTTCCCCGGCATCCGGCTGGAGCTCGGTCTCTTGGGGACGAAAGACGTAACAATCGCCGCGTTCGTTGGAGGGGGTGAGCAGGGCTTCCTGATTGTGGCGGCTGTCGAAAACATGCAGACGGCCGTCGGGTCGGCGATCCAGAACAACCATCGCCGGTTTGTGCGCTGGGACAAAAAGACAGGGCATCAGACGCTGATCAAGATGGGTGAGTCGCTCCTGAACGCGATGGTCACCAAAGCCCAGATGGGCCATGATTGATCGCAGTCCGGTAATATCCAAACTGTGCGCCATGTGCGGGAGGGCCTCGGACAACTCGCGCAGGCCGTTTTGCCAGCCAAGGGCCTTGAGCAGCGGCTGCAGGCAGAGGCTGAGATCTGACTGCTCCTTGAAATAAGGCGATATATCCAGAAGAGCCTGTTCTTCGGACATGCCCTCCCGGGAAGGCGTAAACGCCGGGCAATTGGAGGCTTCCTCGGAAGGATCGGCAAGGCGTTCCGGATCCAAAGAGCCTTTGGTCAGCACTCCTTGCCGGAGGGTGTAGATCTGATCGGCCAAAGAGGGTTCATTCGGCTTGAGCGTACTTACGAAAATTGAACCGCCCCCGTGCACCTGTCCTTGAATGACGGATACGTGCAGGGCAGGCTGCTTCGCCCAAGGTGAAGGCAAGGCGAAGGGAAGATTTGACGCATGCACAATTGTAGATTAATTTGTCGACAACAAGGAGATGGCCATGCGGACGACGACCATTCGCATATCCAGTTCTGCTCATGCCATGCTGAAGCAGATTGCAAAGGATGAAGCCGAACCCATGCAATCGGTGCTGGACAGGCTGTTGCGGAAATACCGTGCGGAACAACTCCTCCATAAGACCAATGCGGCTTTCGCCCAGCTGCGAAACAATTCCGAAGAATGGGAGCAGGAGCTGGAAGAACGGGCGGCTTGGGATCAGGCCCTTGCTGATGATCTCAAAGACGACATGGAGATGGGATGACCAAACCATTGCGTGGTGAAATCTGGTTTGTGGACCTCAATCCGACCAAGGGCCATGAGCAGGCGGGAAAGCGACCGGGTTTGGTCATTTCCGACGATATTTTCAATACCGGGCCTGCTGGGCTTGTCGTCATCCTTCCCTTGACCGCCAAGAACAAGAATATTCCTCTCCACGAAAGGATTGCCCCGCCTGAAGGAGGACTCAAGGAAGTCAGCTACGTGAAGTGTGAGGATATCAGGTCAATTTCGCAGCAGAGGCTTTTGGCCAGGATCGGAAAGGTTCGGGAAGAGCGCTTGAGGGCCATTGAGGACAAGGTGAAGATTCTGCTTAGTTTCTCTTAGAGCATGGACTGGAGGGCTTGAGAGCTGATTTCCGCCTTTTGTTTGCTGGAAAAGGATGTGACGTTTCATTCAACACCACAGGGTTACCTGAGTGTTAAAAAAGTCCTTATTCTACAGTCCGTTCAAAAACCCCAAGTGCAAGGAGCAAGAAAAGTTCAAGGTCGAAGCGTATTTATTGATACGTAAGAGTTTGAACTTTTTGCAGCGACGCAGCAATTGGGAGTTTTTCAACGGACTGCTAC
>DSBL01000034.1 GCA_011049455.1 Desulfonatronum sp.
AATGCCTTGAGGCTGTCTGGGTAGCATGGCAAAGCCCTCCATGAAAAAAGTGGATCAATGGGCTTTTGGTGCCATAACACAAGACAAAAATCAACAGAATTTAGTTTAACTTGCGTTGTAGGGCTCTGATTCAACCAGACCATGCCGTCCTTTGCATACAAGGAGACCGATGCCTTGCCGTCAACGATGCTGTATATAATTATATTTCTTTTGGTGTTGTGCATCTTTCGGGTATGGAGGCAATCTCAGGTATTGTGGAAAGGGGTCTAAAAAGGAGTCAAATCTGCTCTTGGCTCGCAAAAATCCAATTTTTTGGCGAATCTGCCCTTGTCCGAAGCGCTTTTCCTCCCTGGATTTTTTGGTTGCTTATCGCAATGACGAAAGGAGCACAATCGATATTCATTCTCTTTAGGCGCGCGGCCTTGTCTACAACCTTCCGTCCCCTCCCCTATCCCCAACTCCATCAGCTCAAACCGAATTCCATGCTGCTCAAACAGAGGATGTTGCGGGGCAGTGCCGGGCGCTGTGGCAAAGCCCAGCTTCCTGAAGAAAGGAACCGAGGTGTTCCGGGCAATGGTATGCACCCGGCAACAGCCTTGGACCCTGGCGCTCTCCAGCAAGGCCGTTGCCAGCCGCGTTCCCGCGCCCCGGCCCCGCATGGCCGGGTTCACGGCCAGATGGCGGATCTCCACCTCGCCTTTATCGTCCCAAACGGCAACCAAGCCCCCGATGATCCGGCCGTCCACCTCGGCCGCGATCACGGTCTCCCGGCCCCGGGCCTTGAATTTTCTACACACGTCCCGGTCCAGGCCCAACGGCTTCCACAGGACCGTCCACAGCAGCTCGTCCAGTTCCAGCGCCTGGGACGCGGACAATGCGGTCCGAAAAATCACATCCGTATCCATCTCATTATAAAAAAGATTTTATTCCGGCGTTAGCACGGCATGGGGCGGGTGGCAATCGTCTCGGAGATACGTGTTGATTTTTTCTTGACATTATCAAAAATATATTTGAAATGTTTTTTTCAAAAATTAATTTGAAATTGTGAGGGGGAGGCATGACCACCAAAAAATCAAGTGTCGCCAAGGAAAAGCTGCTTGCCGCGGCCAGCGACGTGTTCGGGGAAAAGGGGTTCAGGGATGCCACTGTCGCGGAAATATGCAGGCGGGCCGGCGCCAACATCGCCGCGGTGAACTACCACTTCGGCAACAAGGAGGCCTTGTACCGGGAAACCTGGAGGCAGTCCTTCGCCGAATCCATCCTGGCGCATCCCCAGGACGGAGGCATTCCCCCGAACGCGCCCGCCGAACAACGGCTGCGCGGCCAGATCACGACACTGATGAGGCGCGTCGCGGACCCGGAGAACAGGGAGTTCGTCATTTCCCAGATGGAGTTGATCAACCCCACCGGGCTTTTGGAAGAAGTCATGAAGTCCGCGTTGATCCCGCTGCGCGAAAAGACCCTGGCCGTGGTGCGGGAACTTCTCGGGCCGGAGGTCGACGAACAGCACGTGATGCATTGCGAAATCTGCATCCTGAGCATGTGCCTGCACCCCATGCTCATCCAGCGGATACGACAGCGGACGAAAAAAGCCGGAGCGCCGCTGCTCATCCACGACCTGGACGCCTTTGCCGACCATATCGTGCTCTTCGCCTTGGCGGGCGTCCAGGCCGTACGCGACCAGCGTTGTAAAAAAACCGGGAGCCCTTCCTGATGCAAGCCACGGTACGATTCCTTATCTTGTCCGTCGCGATCAGCCTGACGGCTTGTGCTGCTCTCGGCCCGGAATACACGCCGCCGGCGCTGGATGTCCCGGCGGAGTGGAACCGGCTGGACCCGTCCGTTGACTCGATGACGCACGCTGCCCTGGTCGACGACCTCAGCCAGTGGTGGCGTGGTTTTGACGATCCCCTGCTGTTTGAGCTGGTGGAGGAAGCCTTGCAAACCGGTCCGGACCTGCGCAGCGCGCACGCCGGATTGCGGGAGGCGCGCGCCCGCCGCGGCGTGGCCGTGGGCATTCCGGCGGACACCCTGCGCCAACGCCCCGATGTCCTGGCGGCCGAGCGGGCCTTGGCCGCGCAAACCGCCCGCGTTGGCGCGGCTGAGGCGGCCCGCTACCCTTCCTTCAGGCTTTCGGGCTCCATCGGCCTGGAAGCGCTGACCTGGAGCGGGCTTGGCGCCGGCAATGCGTCAACCTGGTCGCTGCTGGCCGGAATCACGGCCCCGGTTTTTGACGCCGGACGCCTGCGCGCTCAAGTGGAAATCCAGGACGCCATGCGCGAACAGGCCCTTGTGGAATACGAAAAAACAGTGCTCAGTGCGCTGCAGGACGTGGAAAACGCACTGGTGGCCATTGTCCGCAACCAGGAGCGCGGCGAGGCTTTAAGCAAGGCCATGGACGCCGCGCGCACCGCGGCACTGCTGGCCCGGCATCGCTACGGCGCCGGGTTGATTGATTTTCAATCCGTACTGGACACGGAACGAACCGTCCTGTCCGTTGAGGACGGTCTGGCCGGCGCCCGGGCCGACGGCGTCCTGGCGCTTATCCGTTTATACAAGACCTTGGGCGGCGGTTGGTCGCCGCAAGCCAAAGACCTTTCTTCCGGCAAGGAGAACTCATGAATCCATCCCAACCTTCCGCGCTGCATCAGGAAAAATCCCTGCACCAGCTCCTGGATTCCCAGTCCAAGGGGCGACGTCAACGCCGCTGGCTGTGGCTGGGCTTGGCGCTGACAATCATTGCCGGCGCGGGCTTGCTCTTTTTGCGCACAGGCGAGGAACCCGCCGAAGCGCGTTACGCCACGGCCCCGGCGGAAATCGGCACGCTGGTGGTCACTGTTTCGGCCACCGGCAACCTGCGGCCGACCAATACGGTGGAGGTGGGCAGCGAACTTTCCGGCATCGTTGATCAGGTCCTCGTGGAGGTGAACGACCAGGTGAACGCCGGACAGGTCCTGGCCCGGCTGGATCCGGCCAAGCTGCAAGACGCAGTGGCCAGGGCCAGGGCCAACCTGGCCGTGGCCGAGGCCCAGGTGCTCCAGGCCGGGGCCACGGTGGACGAAGCGCGGATCACTCTGGAGCGTTATCAGCAAGTGGCCGAACTGTCCGGCGGAAAGGTGCCCTCCAAAACTGAAATGGATGGCGCCGAGGCCGACCTGAAGCGGGCCGTGGCCGCTCTGGCCAGTGCCCGCGCCGGCGTCACCCAGGCCCAAGCCAATCTGCAGTCGGACGAAACCGATCTGGACAAGGCCGGCATCCGCTCGCCCATCCACGGGGTGGTCCTGACGCGGGAGGTGGAACCGGGGCAGACCGTGGCCGCCTCGTTTCAGGCACCGGTGCTGTTCACCCTGGCCGAGGATCTTGCGAAAATGGAACTGCAGGTGGATGTGGACGAGGCTGACGTCGGCCAAGTGCAGGCGGAACAGAACGCGACGTTCACGGTGGATGCCTGGCCCGGCCGAAAATACGCCGCGATCATCACCAGGGTCAGCTATGGTTCCCAGGAAAAGGACAACGTGGTTTCCTACCTGACCGTGCTCGCGGTGGACAACCAGGATTGCTCCCTGCGCCCCGGCATGACCGGCACGGCCGAGATC
Source organism: Desulfonatronum sp. (assembly GCA_011049455.1). Classification (GTDB taxonomy): domain Bacteria; phylum Desulfobacterota; class Desulfovibrionia; order Desulfovibrionales; family Desulfonatronaceae; genus Desulfonatronum. Next base: position 3,597 of record DSBL01000034.1, read on the forward strand.
AGCACCGTGAGGCGCGAAAATGTCTTGCTGGTGCCCAATGCGGCGCTGCGTTTCACCCCGGCCTCACCTGACACGGGGCCGAAAAGATCCACCAAAAACGTGGTCAGTGCCTTGATGCCCAGACCTCCCAGGCAGGGCCGGCAGGTTCAGGCCGCCGCCAACGGAGCACCGCGCGTGTGGGTGCAACGGGACGGAGAACTCACGGCCCTTGCGGTGCAAACCGGGGTCAGCAACGGACGGATGACTGAAATCATCAGTGGAGAACTCCAGGCCGGCATGCAGGTGATCACCGAGGATCTGGGAGGTTCATGATGAGCGACTCCGCGCTGATCCGGCTGTCCGGGATCACCAAGACCTATGGTCGCGGACAGGCCGCGTTCCAGGCCCTGAAAGGCATCAACCTGAGCATTGGCGCCGGCGACTTCGTGGCCGTCATGGGTTCCAGCGGTTCCGGAAAATCCACCACCATGAACATTCTCGGCTGTCTGGACGTGCCCACCAGCGGCAGCTACCTGTTCCAGGGCGTGCCCGTGGAGCGGTTGTCGCGCAACCAGCGCACCCTGTTGCGGCGGAATTTCCTCGGTTTCGTGTTCCAGGGCTTCAATCTGTTGGCGCGCACAACCGCTTTGGAAAACGTCGAGCTGCCGCTGGTCTACCGCGGTGAGCCGGCCGCCATGCGCCATGCCGCGGCACGCTCCGCCCTGCAACAGGTCGGGCTTGAAGACTGGGAAGGGCACAGCCCGGCCGAACTCTCCGGCGGGCAGCAACAGCGGGTGGCCATTGCTCGGGCCATTGTCACCTCGCCGGCCGTGCTTTTGGCCGACGAGCCCACCGGCAATCTCGACACCGGCACCAGCCGGGAAATCATGGAGTTGATCAGCGCCTTTAATCAAAAGCAGGGCATCACCGTACTCATGGTCACCCACGAACCGGACATGGCCAAGTATGCCCGGCGCGTGATCCGCTTCGTGGACGGCCGTGTGGAACGCGACAGTCGCGACGAGGGGGGCGTCTGATGCTTTGGAATACGCTGCTGCTCGCGCTGCGATCCATCCGGCGCAACCTGATGCGCTCGTTTTTGACCATTCTGGGCATTGTCATCGGCGTGGCCGCGGTGATCACCATGGTCACCCTGGGCAATGGCGCCACCCAGTCCGTGTCCGACCAGATTTCCAGCATGGGCAGCAACCTGCTGATGGTGATCCCGGGGCAACGCTTCGGCCCGGGCTCCGGAGGAGCGCCCAGCTTCAAAAGCGCCGACGTGGACGCCGTGCGCAATCAGATCTCCGGGGCCGAACGGGTCGCGCCCGTCGTCGGCACGTCGGCAACCGTGGTCAACCAGGCCAATAACTGGTCCACCTCCGTCACGGGCAGCACCAGCGATTTTTTTCCGGCGGGCAACTGGGAGATGGCTGCGGGTCGCGTGTTCAGCGAAACCGAGGAGCGGGCGGGCAAGGCGGTCTGCGTGATCGGCGAGACCGTGCGCGAAAAATTGTTCGGTCGGCAGAATCCCGTGGGCGGCGAGATCCGCGTCAAACAGTTCTCCTGCGAGGTGATCGGCCTGCTCAAATCCAAGGGCCAGTCCGCCATGGGCCATGACCAGGACGACATCGTGGTCATGCCCTTGCGCACCGTGCAGCGTCGTCTCGTGGGCAGCCAGGATATCAACATGACGATTTCCGTGCGCGGGGCGTCTTCCATCGATGCGGTCAAACAGCAAATCACGCTGCTTTTGCGCGAACGACGCAACATCGGCGAGAATCAAGACGACGACTTCCGGGTGATGGACACCCGGCAGATCGCCGAAACTCTGACCAGCACCACGAAGATCCTGACCATGCTGCTCGGCGCGGTGGCCGCGGTCAGCCTGCTGGTGGGCGGCATCGGAATCATGAACATCATGCTGGTTTCAGTCACGGAACGGACCCGGGAGATCGGCATTCGCCTGGCCATCGGCGCGCTGGAACGGGAAGTGCTGCTCCAGTTCCTGATCGAGGCCGTGGTCCTGTCCAGTCTCGGCGGATTGGTCGGCATAGCCCTGGCAACCGGAGCGTCTCTCTTTCTGGCCGGCCTGATGGGCGTTCCCTATATTTTCGATCCCGCCATCAACCTGGTGTCTTTCCTGTTCTCCGCGGCCATCGGGGTGATCTTCGGCTTTTTTCCGGCGCGCCGGGCAGCGGGCCTCAACCCCATCGACGCCCTGCGCCATGAGTGACCCGCGCCTGAGACGGCAGACAACCGAAACAGGAAAAAGCAAACAGGCTGAGAACACGAAGGATGCATTCCGTGCCGACGAGGTTCTGCGATCACCGAGGATGACACCTTGAACACGCGTTCTTGACGTTGATTCGAACGGGTGGAAGGTCCAGAGCGTTAATCACCCGGCAAGCCAGAACCCCGACATTGTCCGCCTGTCCAGCGACGAATTGTGCTTTTTGCTGTAAAAGGGAACAAAGTGGGAACCGACGCGGCTACGCCGCGCTCTGGATGCCCAGCCCAGGCGGACCAGGGCCGTTCATCCCTTGCAAAGCGATTTCCCGACAGTCCCCGAAGGTGTCTCACCCCATGGGCGCATTCTCCACCAAGGTCCAGACCCCGCAGGGGCAGCACTTGCCGCAGAACCCGCAGCCGATGCACTTGTCCGGATCGGAGATGCGCTCGTACCTGCCCTCTCCCAGGTCCCGGCGCAAAACGGCCGCGGTGGGACAGACCACCTCGCACAGCCCGCAGTCCATGCACGAGCCGCAGGATGAACACTGCGCGGCGCACTGATTCAAATCGTTGTATTCCGTGACCCGCGGGTCGAAGTATTCCAGGGTCATCCGGGAATAGTCGATGCGCTCGGAGGTCTCGCTGTACTCGATGGCATAGTCTTTCATCCAGGAGGGGTCGCTGTGCGGCCGCTTTCCCGCGGCGATTTCCTCGATGGCCTTGGCCGCTTTGCGACCCGCGCCGATGGCATCGGTAAGCAGGCCGGGCTTGACAATGTCGCCGATGGCAAAGACCTGGGGATCCGAGGTCTGGTTCAGTTCGTTGACCAGCACGAAGCCGCGGTCCGTGGCGATGGACTCGGGCAGAAAGCCCAGATCCGGAAGGTCGCCGATGGAGATGACCACGGTGTCCGCCGGGATCAGTTCCCCGGATTTCAAGACCACGCCCTGGTCCGTGATTTCCTGGGTGAAGCAGGGGAAGCGGAACACCGCGCCGGCCCTTTCGGCCTCCTGGCGTTCCTTGCCGAATGAGGCCGGCTCCTGGATGTCGATGAGCGTGATCTCCTCCGCGCCCAGGCGATGGGCCTCGGTGGCCACATCGCAGCCCACGTTGCCCGCGCCGATGATCACCAGCCTGCGGCCCACGGGCTGCTTCTCCAGCTTGGCGTTCTTCAGGAAGGTCAAAGCCGGGATGATCCGCTCCCAGCCGGGGATGGGAATGGTCCGGGGTTTTTGCGCGCCCGTGGCGATGACCACAAAGTCGAAGTCCGTTTTGAGCTGCTCGAATTCCTTGTGCGTCAAGTTCTGCTGAAGATGGACGTGCGGCAGGACCTGCCGGACCCGGGTCAGTTCCGCGTCCAGGACGTCCTTGGGAATGCGGTGTTCGGGAATGGCCGTGGACATCTTGCCGCCCAGGACTTTCTCCATGTCGTAGATCACCGCGTCGTGACCCATGAGCCGAAGCTGCCAGGCCACGGAAATGCCGGCCGGGCCGCCGCCGATCACGGCCACCCGTGGGCCGCCCAGGGGCGGCAGTGGGGGGGGCTTGGAACCTGCGCCCTTCTTGCCCAGGATGGTGATGTCCACGGGCATGAGATTGCCCGCAACGCCCCTGGTGCAGCTTTGCATGCACAGGTTGGGGCAGAGATAGCCGCAGATGGAGGCCGGGAACGGGGTAAAGGCCAGGGCCACGTCCACGGCCTCGTCCACCTTGCCCTCGCGGATCAAGCGCCAGCGTTCCTGAACCGGCATGCCCGTGGGGCAGGCGGACTGACACGGGGCCAGATACTTGCGGTGCTCCCAGACCGGCACGTAGCGGCGCAAGTGCCCGGTGACGATCAAGGGGATGGGGCTGCGGTCCAGGTCGGTCAAATCGCCGATCATGCCGCCGCGACCCAGTTCCCGATCCCAGACGTCGCGGTGGAATTCGGCCATGGAGCGGCGTTTACCCCCGACCTTTTCCAGGGGCGAGCGGGCCGTGATGCACTGCCAGTCCTCCCGCTTGGTGAGCTTTTTGAGCAGCCGCGTACGCTTGATGCGTTTCAGGAAGCCGGCCATGTTCAACGCCAGCCACTCCCATTCCTCGTCCGCAATGGGCACCAGTTTGGCGTCGGCCTGGCTGTATCCGTGATGCGGGCCGCGAAAGAAGATCTTGCCGCCGACCATGCCCACGCAGGGCCGGAAGCCCAGGATATTGCCCGGCTCCTGGGGTTCATGGCCGCAGATCACGGCGATGCCGCCGGCCATGAACTCGGCAAAATAGTCCCCGGCCGAGCCCAGCACCCAGAGTTCCGGGGCGGTGAACCGGGGATTGAACTTGGTCATGGTCATGCCCCGGGCCCGATGCTGCCCGCGATGAACACCTTGCCCTGGGCCATGGCGTTGCAGGCCCCGTTGGTGGCGTGGCCGTGGACCGTGATCTGCGCGCCGGCGTTGAGCCAGCCGATGTCGTCCGAGGCCGGCCCAAGCACTTCAATGGAGGTGGTGAAGGAGCCCATGGAACCGACACGCTGTCCTGACGATCCGGCAATGCGCACATGAATGGGCTTGCCCTGGGGATGAAAGAGCCGCCCGCCAATGCCGTGCTGCCCAAACGCCTGGATTTCCAGATTGCAGGCTCCGCCGCGCACGGCTTCTTGAATACGTTCCTCAAGAATGCGGGAGGACACCCGACCGGATGCTTCCTTGCCCGAGATTGTCAGCATGCGTGCTTTCGTCATTCTTGTTGCCTTTGTCAGATTTGGTTTGTTTTTCAGGTCCACGGTTCACGGTTCAACGGTTGCGAACTATTCGGAATGGAAAATCGCCTGTCCCGGACATCTCGTCACAAAGCCTTCATGCAGTTCAATTCAATTCTCACAATACCGTCATGAAGCTTGTGGAGCGGGCCGTTCAAAAAGCTTTCCGGCAAGGCGCCAGAAAAACTCAAGGCCAAAGCGTATTGGTTGATACGTGAGGGCTTGAGTTTTTCGCAGCAACGCCGCCAGGGAAAATTTTCAACGGCCCGCCCCTAGACAACGTATTTGATCTGCAGCCTCCCGGCCGCAGCCCTGTCCGCAATGCCCAAAGCGTCGGACATTCCGATGGGCAGGGACGTGGAACGGCCCAGCGGGGCCACGATCTTCTTCAGTTCCGTGTCAAAGGCCAGGAACACGTCCACCACGCGCACGGGCATGTGCAGCTCCTCGTTCAAATAGGCCACGCCCATCTGCAAGCCTTCCCACATGTTGGGCGACAAAGCGCCGAAGCTCATGGAGCCGATCATCAGTGGATAGATTTCGCGCACCGGCGGCATCCAGCCCTGTTCGGCCTGGGCTTTGAGCGCGTCGGCCGGGGAAAGAACGCGGCCGATCAGGGTGCGCAGCTCGAATTCGTGGCGACCGGCGTCCAGGGCCGGGTCCGTGAGCATGGAAATGCGGATGAACTTGATCTGGTCCAGCACGCTTTCGTCAGCATTGCGGCGGCCGCCCCTGGTCCTGGGCTGGCCGCCCCGGTCGCGGTGGAAACGGAGCATGTCCGGTGACTCGGATTTGACCGGCCGGATGGCGTTGTTCGGGCAGACCATGGTGCACATGGCGCAGCCCACGCAGGCATAGGCGGGATCGGTGCGCTGGCGGATACCATAGTAGACGCTGGATGTGGACGTGGCCTTGTCTCCAAGACCAAGGGGCGGGGTAGCGATGGTTCTCTTGCGGAACGTACCCAGTTCAATGGCGTTTACCGGACAAATTGCCGTGCATCTCCCGCACAGGGTGCAGGTCTGGACGTCCCAGTGGATCTGCCAGGGCAGGTCGCGCTGGCTTAGAGCTTATCCGTAAATAATGCCGACCTTTCTATAGGTGATTATCGCAGCGGCCATGTGCAACAAAGCCATATAGGTATCGCTGAGCTTCTCGTAGCGAACCAGAATTTTGCGAAAGCGA
>DSBL01000061.1 GCA_011049455.1 Desulfonatronum sp.
CAGTATCAAGGCCTCATCCGTCCTGTTCATGCTTTGATCGAAATCTGCCCTGATCTTGAAAATTTTTTGCAAATCAGGGTCAAAAGCCTGCAACAACTGATACAGATACGGTTCGGCGGTGATGATGATCTTGACGTCAATGTCAATAGGCTCAGGTTTCAGGCCGGAGGACGTGAAGAAATAGAAAGGATCAAAAGTTTGGATCTCCATTTTGTTGGATTTCAAGGCCCGCTTCAGGGCGGACCATACCCCGGGCTCGATGATGGCGTCCATCAGGCTGAAAACCAGAAACCCCCCGTTGGCCTTGATGAATGAGCCGGCCCGAATCATGCTGTAATCCGTGCGCCATAAGCCCATCCGATCCACAAGGCGCTCGATGCCGCCGAACAGGTTGCGGAAGGTGGGGTAGGCCTCGATGATTACGGGAGACCCTTTTTGTTCCGCATTATCCACCAGCAGGTTCACTTGGTACAGTCCGAAGGGATCCGCCGGTGTGAGCATGGGGATGCCTGGTACTCCCTGCTGTTGGGCGAAAAAAATTTCCAGGTTTTCAGACATGTTCTCGGTCATTGCCAGTAAATATTTGCGCACCTTGTCCCCTGGATATTTTTGGATGAGAGGCTCGACCTGCTCCGCGACCATGTTGTCAAACATGATCCGGTCTGTTTTCCTGCATTTTTCCTGAACTTCCCGCTGCAACCTCCTCACTTCCAAAAAAATCTGGTCGATTTTCGTTTTCAAGCGGTCGTATTTTTCCCTGACAGCCTTGTATTCCTCCTTGGGGAAACGCCCCTTTTCGACCAGCTCTTCCAGTTTGAGAATGGGCATAGGTTCCCCATCAATTAGGGGCATCAATTCCGGCCGCTGATGTTGTCCTGTTTTGAAGTTTACAAGGGCGAAACCAGCTTCTTGGACTTTTTTTTCCAATTCCACAAAGAAGTTTCGAATTTTTTTCTCATAAACTTCCATGATCTCTTTTTTCCTGCCGATATATTCCTGGCTTTCAAAAAGCCCGGGAACCTCGCGACGCAGGTTCTCCGCCAATTGGTGCACGTCTTTTTTAAAGAGCCTGCCCTGCCCTGCCTCCAGCCGGATCAGGACGGGCTCTTCGGGAGTCTTGAAGTTGTTCACGTAGCAAAGATCGTCCGGCACGCTCTCTTTTGCCAGAGAGTATTCCCGCAACAGTTTTTCCACCATGGCCATCCTTCCGGTGCGCGGCTGCCCAGTGACCATGATGTTATAACCTTTCTTGTTTATTCCCATCCCGAAACGCAAAGAAGCCAGCCCGCGCTCCTGACCGATGACTCCTTCCAACGGCTCCAGATCGTCAGTGGATTCAAAGGGCAAAAGCTTCGGATCAAGGCGCCAGCGCAATTTTTCCAGGGGCACTTCAAATTTTTCGAGGTCCATGATTATTCTCCACAAGTTTCAGGCCGGCCGACGGCCGTCCAGCAGTGATCACGGATATGAACAAGTTGTCACGACTTGACGATTTTCAAATGCCTGCCGGGAGTGGGCTTGCATTTGGGCATCACAATTTCCAAGATCCCTTCGCGATGGCGGGCCTGCACCTCATCGGTCTTGATCCTGCAAGGCAGCTTCAGCCTGTGGGCAAAGGCACGGCCTTGTTCCACCAGCCTGTTGTCCTGGGAGTATTGCTGCTTGCTGGCGCTTGATATTTCCAGGATGTCTTCAGCCACGACCACGTCGACGTTTTCAGGGTCGATACCGGCCAGTTCGATCCGGACCACGACGGCGTCCTGGTCTTCCGACAAGGAAGCGATCGGCGATTCGCCCGGGGTATGCCCGATGAGTCTCTGGCCGGAGAAATCCCTGTATATTCCGGCGAAAAGGCGATCCATATCTTGCTTCAGCTTGATGATTTCCTCGTTCATCCACACGGTAAGTCCAGACATGACGGGCTCCTTGGGTCGTTTGTAATGCTTTGTCTGCTGCGTGACAGCAACACCCTCCGGATGTACTCAAACACTCTGGCCAGTTCCATTTGAGGGGCGCAGTGAGGATGATAACATATGCGCAGGGCTGAAGGACTTTGCGTATTCAGATGACAAGACCTCAGTCAGACGATCGTCGGATCGTCATGTATTGCGCTGAGTGCTTTTCCATTATGCCATGAACCCAAATCAGCCGTTTATCATAGACAAACAGGGCGCGGACTTATTGATCCTGTATTTTTCCCGTGCGCCGGCCGGTTTCAGGACAATCTACAGATTTTGGGAGCCAGGTGGAAGGGTTTGCCACACATGCGGATTATCCTGATCCATCGCCCTCAAGCGCGCCGCTGGATTAGAACCATGCTGGAAAAGCAGGCGAGGAGCCGCTTGTAGTCACGTCTTCGTTAATACGAAGAAGGATTTGTGATAAGTGGATGAGGATGGTGAAGGATTAAATTGGCGGAGAGGGTGGGATTCGAACCCACGTGCCCCGTTTTGGCAGGGCAAGTCGATTTCGAGTCGACCCCGTTACGGCCACTTCGGTACCTCTCCGCGAACACGCGTGCAATGGAAAAGAGCAGATTCGTCACTTTCGACGCGCCTGGAAAAAGTCTTGCAAGACCGTGGCGCACTTTTCGGCGAGAACGCCTTCAACCGTCCAAAAGCGATGGTTGAGCCAATCCAGGTCGTTCACGTTGATCCGGGACAGCACGGCCCCGGCCTTGGGATCCCGCACGCCGAAGATCAGCCCGGCGATGCGGGCCTGAACCAAAGCTCCCAGGCACATCAGGCAAGGCTCCAAGGTCGCCACGAGAACAGCGCCTGTCAAGCGGTGGTTGTTGACCTTTGCCGCAGCCTGGCGCAAAGCCAGGATTTCCGCGTGTCCGGCAGGGTCAACCTGGTCCAAGGTTTGGTTATGGGTCGCGGCCAAGATTCCGCCGGAAGCATCCAAGACCACAGCTCCAACCGGGACCTCGCCTTGTCTTCCCGCCAGTTCGGCCTGTTCCAGGGCCAGCTGCATGGCCTGATCCCAACACCGATAAGGAGCGGTATATCGTCCCGAAGAGGCAATCCCTCTAAGAGATGACTGTTGACCTGTCAATGACAATTTCCCTGGGAGTCCGGGCATGAAGCATCACCTGCGAAATAAGAGACGGCCGCTATATGCAGAGAGATAATGCTTTTACGTTCATTTCTCCTGGGAGCGCAAATACGCCACCCCGTTGGCCAGCAGGCTGATACCCAATGTCTCCTGCCGGCCTCTGGTCCAGGCCGGATGATTTGTGAGATGGTTGTATGCCTCGGGGTGGGGCATCAGGCCCAGGATGCGGCCTGAAGGGTCGCTCAATCCGGCGATGCCCTTTGGCGAGCCGTTGGGATTGTATGGGTATTCCATACTGGGCCGCCCGGTTTCCGGATGCACGTAAGTCAAGGCCACCAACCCCTCGCGCTCCAGGCCCGCGAGAGTGTCTTCGCTCCGAGCCACGAGCTTGCCCTCGCCGTGGCGCACCGGGAAGTACAGATTGTTCAATCCCCTGGTGAAAATGCAGGGACTTTGGCTGTTGACCCGCAAATGGACCCAGCGATCTTCGAAACGGGCTGAGTCGTTATGGCTCAAGCTGACCTGCCGCTCGAAATAGCGCATGCCCAAGGCCGGAAGCAGACCCAGTTTGACCAAAAGCTGAAAGCCGTTGCAGATACCCAGGATCAGTCCACCGGAGTCAAAAAAAAATCTTAACTCTTCCAAAAGGGAGTTCCCCAGGTCGGTTTTGGCGTAGCGCCAGCGCAGGGCAGCGGCCTGGGCCGCGCCGAGATCATCGCCGTCGAGAAATCCACCGGGGAAAATCAAGAAATTGTAATCAACCAAGCGCTTGTCGCCGGAGATTAATTGCGAAAAATGCACCACGTCCGCCTGGTCCGCCCCGGCCAGCAAAGCGGTGTGAGCGGTTTCCCGATGGCAATTGGTGCCGTATCCCGTGAGCACCAGGGCTTTGACATGGTCCATGATTTCACACCTCGTCTTTTGTTTTTTATTTTGGAAAGTCCATGGAGGTAAATAGGTTAGAGATAAGTTCGACCATCGTCAACAATCCTTAACAGTAGCGTTTTTCAGAGGTTTAGGGCAAGATGCCTCCGTTTGTGCCGGGCGGCCCTGATCCGTTTTTGTATCTGTGCCGCACAGTCAACCGCTCATCTCACCTGGAGCAGCATTCATGAAAACCAAATTCATCTTCGTCACCGGAGGGGTCCTTTCCTCGCTCGGCAAGGGGCTGGCCGCGGCGTCCATCGGGGCGCTTTTGCAGGCCCGGGGTCTGAAAGTGACCATGCAGAAGCTGGACCCGTACATCAATGTGGACCCCGGGACCATGAACCCCTTCCAGCACGGCGAGGTGTACGTTACGGACGACGGTGCCGAGACCGACCTGGATCTCGGGCATTACGAGCGGTATTTGAACGTCTCCATGTCCCAGCGCAACAATTTCACCTCGGGCAGCATCTACAACTCGGTGATCACCAAGGAACGCCGCGGGGATTATCTGGGCGGCACGGTCCAGGTCATCCCGCACATCACCGACGAGATCAAGAGCGTGATCCTGGGGGTGGCTCAAAATGACGAGGACGTGGCGCTCATCGAGATCGGGGGCACGGTGGGCGACATCGAAAGCCTGCCCTTTCTGGAAGCCATCCGCCAGTTGCGCTCCAACCTGGGCAAGGACAACGTGCTCTACATCCATTTGACCCTGGTGCCCTACATGCGGGCCGCGGGCGAGCTGAAGACCAAGCCCACCCAGCACAGCGTCAAGGAGCTGCGGAGCATCGGCATCCAGCCGGACATCATCCTCTGTCGCAGCGAGGTGGATCTGAACGCGGACATCAAGTCCAAGATTGCCCTGTTCTGCAATGTGGACGAGGACGCAGTATTCACGGCCAGGGACGTGCAAAGCATCTACGAAGTCCCCCTGGCCCTATACGAGGAAGGCGTGGATCAGAAAATCGCCATCCTGTTGCGTCTGCCGGCCAAGAACGCTGTTTTGCCACAGTGGAAGGACCTAGTGGACAAGCTGCGCCATCCCAAGGACGAGGTGCGCATCGCCATTGTCGGCAAGTACGTGGATTTGCGCGAATCCTACAAAAGCCTGCACGAGGCGTTGATCCACGGCGGTGTCTGCCACAAGTCCGCGGTCAGCCTGGAGTATATCAATTCCGAGGAAATCACCGAGCAGAACGTGGCCCAAAAACTTGCCGGCATCCATGGCGTTCTGGTCCCCGGCGGGTTCGGCACGCGCGGGGTGGAGGGCAAGATCACGGCCATCCGCTACGCCCGAGAGCAGAACGTGCCGTTTTTCGGCATCTGCCTGGGCATGCAGTGCGCGGTTATCGAGTTCGGCCGCAACGTGCTGGAACTGGAGCGGGCCAATTCCCAGGAGTTCGATCCGACCACGCCCAACCCGGTCATCTACCTGATGGCCGAATGGTACGACCACCGCAGCCAGTGCGTGCAAAAACGGGATATGAACTGCGCCAAGGGCGGGACCATGCGTCTGGGCGCGTATCCCTGTCTGATCAAGCCCGGCACCATGGCCCATGCCGCGTATCAGGTCGAAAGCGTGGAGGAACGGCACCGGCACCGGTATGAATTCAACGCCGCGTATGCCCAAGCCTTTGAGCAGGCCGGGATGCTGCTCAGCGGCGTGTCCCCGGATAATGCCCTGGTGGAGATTGTGGAGTTGACCGGCCATCCGTGGTTCGTGGGCTGCCAGTTCCATCCGGAATTCAAGTCCCGACCCCTGGCCCCGCACCCCCTGTTCTGTGATTTCATCGGGGCAAGCCTGGCTTTCAAGAACAAGGGCTAAGGCTACAAAGATTTTGCGCATCTTGTGCAACATGCATTTGAATATGCGCTTTGAAACACATGAAGAATAGGGTGCATCAGGAGTTTGTCCCAAACAGGCTGCGTATTGCTTTTCAGCGCCGTCGCAAACTCCCTTGCCGGCTTCGTATGTCCAAACGATGGCGCGATTTGAACCAAACATTGCGGTGGATGCGCTGGGCAATCGTTGGGACTGACGAAGCCTGGCGAGGTCAGACAGTGCGCCAACGCTGAAAAACAAAGCGCAGCCTGGAAACAAGTGATCGGGTCGGATGGAACAAACTCCTCATGCTTCCGAAGCATATGAAGAAAAACTTTCTCTTGCAGCAGTATCCCTTGCCATCATGCTCTCCATGATCTGCATGGAAAAATGACCTCGCAAAAGCGTTGCCCACAACAAGGACGAATATGCCCACCCAGACCCTTTACGAACGCAGCCTGGCCGCCCCTTTTCTGATCGCCGGGCCCTGCGCCCTGGAAAGCCTGGATTTGGCTTTGGAAGTGGCCGCACGGTTGGCCGGGATCGCCGCGGAAAAATCCATGACCGTGGTCTTCAAAAGCTCCTTTGACAAGGCCAACCGCAGCTCTCTGAACTCCTTTAGGGGCCCCGGGCTGGAGCAGGGCCTGGAGTGGTTGGCCCGGGTCAAGGAACAGACCGGCCTGCCCGTGATCACGGACATCCATGAACCGCGCCAGGCCGAGGTCGTGGCTCGGGTTGCGGACGTGCTTCAGATCCCGGCCTTTCTCTGCCGCCAGACCGATCTGCTCGTTGCCGCGGCCTACACCGGCCGGATCGTGAATGTGAAAAAGGGGCAGTTCCTGGCGCCCTGGGACATGCGGCCGGTCCTGGCCAAGCTGCGGTCCACGGGCCACGAGCAGATCTGGTTGACCGAGCGCGGGGCCAGCTTTGGCTATAACAACTTGGTGGTGGATTATCGCTCCATCCCCATCATGTCCGAACTGGGCCATCCCGTGGTCTTTGACGCCACCCATTCCGTGCAGCTGCCCGGCGGCAAGGGCCATGCCTCGGACGGGCAGCGACAGTTCGTACCAGTGCTGGCCAGGGCCGCGGTGGCCGCAGGATGTCAGGGCGTGTTCCTGGAGGTCCATCCCAGGCCGGATCAGGCTCTGTGTGACGGACCCAACAGCTGGCCCTTGGACAAACTCCCAGCGCTTTTGGACGACCTGCTGCGGATATGGAGTCTGCCCTGTGACGGCTGAAGAACGCGCCCGGGACATAGCCCTGCTGGTACTGGACGTGGACGGGGTGCTTACGGACGGCGGTTTGTATTATGATGACCGGGGCCGGATCAGCAAACGTTTTCATGTGCAGGACGGATTGGGCATTAAGATGGCCCAGTCCGCTGGCCTGGAATGCGCCGTGGTCACCGGATTGAACTCTCCGGCCGTGGCAGCCAGGGTAGGGGAGTTGGGCATTGTTGAATATCATCCCGGCCATACGCACAAGAGCCCGATTATTCGAGAGATCTGCTTGCGTAAGAATTTAGAGCTGACGCAGGTGGCCTATCTCGGGGACGACTGGGTGGACGCAGCGGCCATGCGCCTGGTGGGCCTGCCCATGGCCGTGGTCAATGCCCAGCCCGAGATCAAGGCCCTGGCAACCTGGGTCTCCACGGTCCCCGGGGGGCACGGCGCGGCCCGGGAGACCATTGCCTTCATTCTCCAGGCCCAGGGCAAGTATGCCGCGTTGTGGGAGAAATGGCTGCATGCCGATTAAGACCCAGCTTTGTCATTTTTTTATATTTCCGGGGATATTGGTTTGCATGTTTGTCTTTTATTTTTCACGACCCCCGAGAGCCGCCAGCATCAGGCATCGATGATACGGGGAGGAGCGCCGTATCCGGTTCTGAGGGAGCGCTTTTCCCTTGCCGATAACATAACCCTATCCCTGTTTTCGGAGCACTTGAATGCCAACCAATTTTCCGCGACCAGTGACCTTGAGTCTGGTTATTCCCTGCTATAATGAAGAAAGCACGCTGGAGCGATGCATTGAGCGCGTGCAATCCATTGTCGACGATATGCTTTCCTTGGAGCTGATTATTGTGGACGATTGCTCCAAGGATAACAGCATCCAAGTAGCCGAAGGCCTCGTCAAGCGATTCTCCAATATCTGCCTGGTGCGTCATGAGGTCAATCAGGGCAAAGGGGCAGCGCTGCGCACCGGGTTTGCGCATGTCACCGGGGAGTTTGTCGGAGTTCAGGATGCGGATCTGGAATACGACCCCATGGATCTGAAGAAACTGTTGGTTCCGTTGGCTGAAGGGCGGGCGGACGTGGTTTTCGGTTCACGATACCTCTATTCCGGAGAGCGGCGGGTCCTGTATTTTTGGCATAGCCAGATGAATCGAATCCTGACGTTTTTCTCGAACATGTTCAGCGACCTGGGTCTGACGGACATGGAGACCTGCTACAAGTTGTTTCGCCGGGAAATTCTCCAGTCCATCACCATTGAGGAGAACCGTTTCGGCTTTGAGCCGGAAATCGTGGCCAAGGTCGGGGAGATGGGGTGTCGGGTATACGAGTTTCCCATTTCCTATCAAGGCCGAACCTATGCCGAGGGTAAAAAAATCAACTGGAAAGACGGGCTGCGAGCCTTGTACTGCATTTTACATTACGGCGCGCACAGGTCGCCGGTGCCCATGCAGTTTTTGGTTTATCTTTTTATCGGCGGCGCTGCGGCCGTTTTCAACCTCTTGCTTTTCTTGCTGCTTCTGCAGACGCTTTCCGTAGCAACCTCGGCAATCATCGCCTTTTATGCTGCTGCGGCCTTCAACTACTGGCTGTGCACGCATCTGCTTTTCAAGAAGCACATCCGTTGGAAATCCTGGACCGAGCAACTTGTCTATTACCTTGCGGTTACGGGCATTGCCGTGGTGGACATGGCCATGACCAAGGCGTTGATCACCGCCGGTATGGGGGCCGTGGGTTCCAAGCTTCTGGCCTCGGGCGTGGGCTTGATCCTTAACTTCCTGGCCAGGCGATATCTGGTGTTTCCTGAAAAACGCATCGAGCAGTGAAAGCCTTTTTTACAATAGCCAATGATCGTTTTTCTGAGGGTTCAGAGATGAAAAGCATGCCTCAGCTTTTTCATGCGTGTCTGAGGGTTGTTTGTTTTCAGAAGAATGAACTTGTTGCGAGATAACAGCCAAATGACGAACCACAAAGCTCCGGGGCGCTTGTCTCAGGAAATCATGATTGTTGCGGCCATGCTTGTATTGGCTGCGGGTGTCCGCCTTTTTGGTGCCTGGTGCTGGCGGTTCAACCTGAATCTTGATTCCGGAGTGGTCGCCTTGATGGCAAAACACATGGCTGAAGGCGGTTCCTTGCCGGTATTTTTCTATGGGCAGGCATACATGGGCAGCTTGGAACCGGCAGTCAGCGCTTTTTTTTGCAAAGTGTTCGGCGTTACAGGGTTTGCCGTCAACCTCGGCACGGTGTTTTTTTCCTTGTTGCTTGTTTTGGTGGTGTATTTTTGGGCACGTGATATTGGAGGATATAAGGCTGGCATTGCATCTGCTGTATTTTGTATAATAGTCGGCCCTGAAAAATACAGCAACACTCTAAAAACATTTGACATTTCATCGTCTTTACTGTAACATTTTCGACCAGTTCATGCAGTAAAACTGTAAAAATCCGGTCGAAAAATTACTGAAC
>DSBL01000159.1 GCA_011049455.1 Desulfonatronum sp.
GCAGGCTGATCTTGGCCAGGATGTGCACCTTGTGCATGTCCTTGGCACGCATTTCCTCGGTGTAGCTGGAGCCGCCCAAGGCCAGCAGGCGATAAACGCCCCGCAGCGCGCCTTTGGATTCATCCTTGGACCAGCTCATCAGGTCGCCGCGGATCAGGAAAAACGTCTTCAGGGCGTAGATCACGAGCATGGCGTTGAAGAGCACGAACATCCAGGTGAGCAGGGAAGAGAAGCTGGGGGAGATGAAAAACTGGTAAAAAGCCCGGTGCAGCTGTCCAAGGTCCAGCAGGATGAACTGCACCTCACAGATCAGGGCCACGAGCACCACGAACGCGGACAAGGGGCCGATCTGCTCGAACTGCTTCATGCCCAACACGTAGGTCATGATGGTCACCAGAAAGGCGCCTGCTGAAAGGCCCAGAAAAAAAAGATAGAAGGCCACCCATAGGCCCCACGGAATGTACGACGTCAAAGCCGTGGAATTCAGGCCGTGCAGCAGTCGATCCACCAGTCCGAAGGCACCCAGGCCCAGACCGATCACGGCGCTGATCATCAGCGGAACAAAATATTTGTATTTCATGGACTGCCTCCTTACTTGAGATAATACACAGCCGGTTTGGTGGTCAGCTCGGGCTTGAGCACGAAAATCCTTGGCGATGCCAACAGTTCCGCGATCAAACTGTCCGGATCATTGCGGTTGCCAAAGAATGTGGCCCGGCCGATGCACGTGGTTACACAGGCCGGGAGCATGCCCTTGTCCAGGCGGTGCTTACAGAAATGACACTTGCGGGCGTTGCCGATGGGCGAACTCCGTTTGCGCTCCGGCCATTTTTGTCCGTATTCCGCGGCAGGATGGCGCTCGTAGCTCTCAGCGCAGGCTGATCCGCCCACAATCCTGTCCGGCTGATCCGGCGTGTCCCTGGTATACCATTCGCCAAAATCCGACGTTCTGGCGGCATACGGACAGGCCACCAGGCAGTAGCGGCAGCCGATGCAGCGCTTGTAGTCCATTACCGTGATGCCTTGTTCATCCTTGTAGGTCGCGGTGACCGGACAGACCTTGACGCAGGGCGGGTTCTGGCACTGCAAACAGGGCCTGGGCACGAACCTGCGGCGGACATTGGGATAGGTCCCGATTTCCTCTTCCAATACGGGCCGGTAGACGACCCCTGGGGGCAGCTTGTTCTCGGCCACGCAGGCCAATGTGCAGGCGTGGCAGCCGACGCATTTGGCCAAATCGATGACCATGCTCCATTTAATCGTGGAGCGGTCGCCGGCCATGGCCCGCTGCACGTCGCGCTGCATGCGCATGAGCAGATCTTCACTGGGCAGAATTCTTGCCACGGGGTACCTCCTTCTGATCAGGGTCCAAGGTTCACGTTTGCTTTGGGTCCAGGGATTTTTGCCGCGTTTGCAAGTTGGAAAGAGTTTCCTCCTCCGTGCCTTGCATGGGCCAGATCGACAACACCGCGGAGACAACAGGAGAATTCTTCTGCGTTAAGCGGCTTGGCAGCAACGGCCAACAGATGGGAGCGCAAAGATTCCTTAAGCTCAGGATGGTATGTTTTTGTGGAGAGGCCGATGATGGATACGTGCGAACAGGAGCGTTTCCAGCGTCGCAAACGATCATTGTCTACTCCCGGGGTTTCCAGGTCCAAAACGAGGAGACATTCAGAACATCCGTTTAGAGCCGAATCCACTTGCTTGATTTTCTGCAAGCGGACCATGGCCAGTCCCTGCTCTGCGAGGAGAGACTGAACCATCAAAACCTCCGCATTGTCTTGCAAAAGAACGAATGCTTTTTTCTTTTGGCTTTTGGTCAACGGACCCGCGTTGGCAGGTGGTTTTTTCGGCATGCGGCAGACATATCAAGTGCCGTGCCAGGATGTCAGAGGCAAGGGGGCGGGAGGCTAACCTACTGAAAATGCGTTGGTATTTTGAAAAATTAGGGACTTTGGCGCAAAACGAGAAGAACTTTTCTGTTCAGGAAATGTACACTAATAATGTGCGAGATGGAAAATTTTTTGATTTCAATATGTTGAAAGTGTCCTTGTTTTGGACACAAAGATA
The DNA here is from genome assembly GCA_011049455.1 of Desulfonatronum sp. GTDB lineage: Bacteria > Desulfobacterota > Desulfovibrionia > Desulfovibrionales > Desulfonatronaceae > Desulfonatronum. The sequence goes on from DSBL01000159.1 coordinate 2,071, forward strand.
GGATGCTGGAGAAAATTGGTAACGACTCCGCACGATTCGTGTTGGCTTCACCAAATGGCCGGGGTGACGCGTTTTGGCTCTGTCGGCTGTCTGACGAAGCTGGGCATCGTTCACCAAGGGGATGCCCTGCGTGAAAAGCAAAGGTCATTGGGGTATTGCGCAACACCTTGATGGAACGATGCCCGCGAAGGGGGAGCATTACGCGTTTCTGAAAATCCTTATGTTTGAGATGCTGCTGGTTCATCCAGATCGAGCGCCCTCGCAACTCCATCGCGGATCTCGTAGCGACGAACCATTGCTCTTTCAGAACAAAATGGCGTGGTTGATGCGTTCGGCAATGGTTCGTCGAACGATGTCCAGCTCTGTCAAACAGGCGTAGCCGGGCGACGACACTCGATCAGGATAAACCAGCAGCACAACCCGAAACGTCTTCAACTCATTTTTCAAAAACGCGTAATGCTCCCCGCGAAGGATTTCCGGCAGGTCAAAAACGCGATAATCCGGCTATAAACTGATTTTGCTGAGTCGTTACGAAAACTGAACGCCAAGGGGTGGTGCTCCCTTTATTTTGTTGGCGGCGTAATGCCCAGGCGCTTCATCTTGCTGTAAAGCGTGCTGCGGCCGATACCCAGCCGCTGGGCAGCGAGCTTCTTGTTCCAGGCGCAGGCCTCCAGACTGTCCAGGATGACTTGCCGTTCCTGCTTCTCCAGGGTCGTGATGGTGTCCGTTCCTTCCGCTGACCACGTCTGCAGCCGCGGCGGCAGCTCCTCCGGAGTGATGACCGCGGACTTGGCCAGGACCGTGGCTTGTTCAATGACGTTTTCCAGTTCGCGAACATTGCCCGGCCACGGGTAGTCCAGAAGCAGGCGCATGGCCTTGGGGTTGATCTCTGTTATGATCTTGTGTTGATCCGCTGCGAATTTCTTCAGGAAGTGCCGGGCCAGGAGGGCCGAGTCATTGCCGCGGTCCCGCAGCGGGGGCAGGTGGATGGAGATTACGTCCAGACGATAGAAGAGGTCCTCCCTGAAGCGTCCGGCCTTGACCTCCTCCAAAAGATCCTTGTTTGTCGCCGCCACGATGCGCACGTCCACATCCACGGTTTTCTCGCCTCCCAGGCGCTCGAAACGGCGCGTCTGGAGCACTCGCAACAGCTTGACCTGGGCCGAGGGCGGGACTTCGCCGATTTCGTCCAGAAACACCGTTCCCCCGTGTGCCTGCTCAAAACGACCCGGACGCTGCTTGACCGAGCCTGTGAACGCCCCCTTCTCGTGGCCGAAAAGCTCGCTTTCCAAAAGGGTTGCCGGATAAGCCGAACAGTTAATGACCACGAAGGGCTTGTCCTTGCGGGGGCTGACGTCGTGAATGGCCCGGGCTACCAGTTCCTTGCCCGTGCCGGACTCTCCCTGAACGAGCACAGTGGCGTCCGTGGGCGCGACATCTTCGATCAGCTTGAAAACGATCCGCAGCTTCGGGTCCCTGCTGATGATCCCCATGAAGCCAGGGAACGAGGCTTCCTGCGTTCGGATTGCGCCGATTGCTTCTTCATGACGGACAGCCCTGCGTAACGTGCCGGTGGATTGGGACAAGACGAGGCTGATAAGTTCGAGTTCTTGGACATGGCATTCGGAATTTTCGGAACAGCCCATGATCAGGCCGCCGCACAGACTGTCCTCATGATACAAGGGGATAATGGACTGATAGGGAAAATCGCTCATGTTTTCGGAGGCTAAGGGATACACCAGGATCGGCTTGGGCGACTGATGCACCGGTTCCATGCCCTGCAGCATGGCCTCGGCCATGGCCGCCGCCTCAGAATTGTCCACGATCCGCACACCGGCTTCAGTGATCACGAAAAACGCGTTCCTGGGGGTGTTGAACAACAGCAGACAGATTTCCCGACATTGGAGGATGGTTCTGGTCTGCCGGACCAAATACGCGCCGACCTCATGCAGCGTGCCCATGGCTGAAACTTCGCGGACGATCTCGCACGAAGCGCGCATCTGGTTCTGAGCCTGCTTCAGTTCCCCGGCCTGGTCTTCCATGCTCCGAGCATATTCCTGGATCCGGGCGATCATGGCGTTGAATGCCTCGGCCAGGGCCGCGATTTCCTTCTGCCCTTGAACTTTCAAGGGAGGCTGCATTTTGTCCGGAACAAAATCCTTGGTCGCTTGGACCAGTTCGATCAGCGGGATGGTCAATCGGTTCACGAAGAGCAGCCCACCGCCCAGAGCCGCAACCAGAATGGCCAGGGCTAACAGGCCGATACGCATCCACAGATTCCGCACCTCTTTGCGTAAATGCTCCTCGGGAACCCCCAAACGCAGGATTCCGGCATGGCCTTGGAAAATGGGCAGAGCCATGTCCAGATACCGGACCCCTTTTTCGGAAACCACGCTCTTGGTGCCCGTGTTGTCCTCTGGTAAGGACCCAGGGACATTGAAACGCAATAATTCTTCGGGCATGGCCGACCCGAAGGTGGTGGCCAGAATCCTGTCTTTTTGCAGAACGAACAGGTATGCCAGAAAGGGGTGAGCGTCTTGCTGGCGTTTCAGCATGTTTTGCAGACCGACCACGTCGTTGATCAAGACCAGATCGGCGATTTCCGCGGCCAGCCCGCGGCCGATATTCTCGGCCTGGGCCACCAAAGTCTCTTCCAGGCTGCGGGCATAATACCTGGAGGCTAAAAGCGCCGTTAAAAGCGTACTCACGGCCACGAGTCCGGCCACAGCCGCCAGCAGGGTACCCTTGAGGGATCGATGCCGGCTCATGACCCTCCTGTCCCCTGCACTGCGTCCACGTGTCCCTGCAGGTCTCCAATGGATTCATACCACGCCTGGTCGGCCGAAACAAAGCGGTCGATCATCAGTTCACCGAGGATGGCTGCACCGTGAGGATCGTCGTGCATGTTCAAAAAAACGGTTCGGATCTGTTCGACCAGTTCGCGTGACAGCGCGTTGCCCACCACGATGGGTGGGATTCCGTAAGGGGAGGATCGCTTGATGATCCGGGTGCAGGAAGTATGCTCCGGATTCTTGAGGGCATAGTAGTCCCAGATGAGGCTATCTACGGCGGCGCCGTCCACCAGGCCCTGGGCTACCGCCTGGATGGAATTGTCGTGGCTGTAGGTGAAGATGCTCTCCCTGAAAAAGGTTTCCGGACACTCGCCCATCAGGGCCAGCCAGTACTCCGGCACCAGACGTCCGGTGTTGGAATGCGCGTCCGTGAAGGCGAAGGAGGCCCCGCGCAAGTCCTCCAGGGCTTGATAGGCGCTGTCTTGGTGGACGATAAGATAGGAATAGTACACAGGCGCCCCCTGAACCTCGGGGGCAACCAACAACTCGAAACCGTGGCTCTCCCGTCCCAGGGCGTACGGTCCGGAACAGATAAAGGCCAGATCCAGCTCACCCTTGCCCAGAAGATCGTTCACCTTGGCGTAGGTCTTGCGTTGCACGAATTCCTGGTCCATGCCCAGTTGCTCGCTGACGTAGACCAAAAGTTGGAGATAGGTCTCGTGGGTTTCCTGGGGCGAGATCATGGCCCCGACCGCGGTGCGCAGCACGGGTCTGTCCGATAAATGCACTATGGGAACGGAAACTTGGACGGTCCTGGAAAAATCCACCTCCCTGACCTCCTCGCCCTGGTCGCAACCAAGGACAAGAAAAAGACAGAGAAACGCAAGGCATTGTCGTGTCCATAAGGGAGATTGCCTCCAAGACGACATGAGATTCCGTGGTATCATAAGTGATTGTGTATTTTGAGCCTGCTTCCGATTGACCGGGTATGTCTGCACCAAGCGCATGCTTCACCATCGGGCAATGCCCTTCAGGATCAAAAGCCGCATCATTGGAAAACGCCGGCAGGAACACGAGGTCACGACCTTCTCGGGCGTTTGCTCCTCCAATGATCTGCGCGTGGTTATGTCAAACAAGGAGAACCGGCATGAGCCGCGTGCCAAAGCCGAAATCGGAAAACAGGGCCGGAGCCGGGGCAATCAGGTTGCTATACAGACGACGTGAACATCCATTCGTCGTCGCTGCTGCAACGATATGGCGCACATCTGCGAGGTATTCCCTGCAACCTGAATTCGTGTGCCCCATACTCCGAATGCATCTCCCTAATGTGTAACCTCGCGCCGGCAACAGGGCCGCGGCGTGCCGGTTCCGTGCTTGGTCATCAAAATCTGCCAGACCTGGATGTTTCTGGCCCGGAAGGCCCCGGCGCAGGACAGCAGGTAGTATTCCCACATCCGCCTGAACCGTTCGTCGTACTTTGCCCGCAACTGCGGCCAAGCCTGCTGGAAATTTGCGTTCCAGGCCATCAGCGTCTTGTCGTAATGCGGCCCGAGGTTGTGCAGATCCTCGATTACGAAAAGCCGCTCCACGGCCTTGGCGATCTGAGTAATGCTCGGCAGCATGCCGTTGGGAAAGATGTATTTGGTGACCCAAGGGTCGCAGCCGAACCTGGAGGTGTTGCCGCCGATGGTATGCAGCAGAAACACACCGTCGTCCTTTAACCGGTCATGCACCACTCGCATGAAGGTGCGATAATTTTTCCGGCCGACGTGTTCGAACATGCCAATGGAAACGATCTTGTCATAGCGGCCCTGGATGGTGCGGTAATCACAATCCTGAAAATTTACCGGCAGCTTTTGGCAATCCTTTCTGGCGTGCTGAAGCTGTTGTTGCGAAATGTTCACCGCAGTCACGGCGCACCCGTGCTTTTCCGCGGCAAAACGGGCCAGACCTCCCCATCCGCAGCCGATGTCCAGGACATGATCGCCGGGAGCGAGATGGAGTTTCCGGGCGATAAGCTTCAACTTTTTTTTCTGCGCCAGGTCCAAATCGTCGGTGGCCTGGAAAAAACCGCAGCTGTATTGTTTGCAGGAATCGAGAAAGGAAAAAAAGAGATCATTGCCCAGATCATAATGGTGCTTGGCGACAATCCGGCTGCGCATTTTGGATTGCAGATTGAAGAGCATGCCGGGCAAAAAATGAACCATGTAGCGCAGATCACCCCTGACTTTTTCCTCCAGGCCGCTGCGCAGCAAAAGACAAAACATTTCATCCAGCCTTTCGCAATCCCACCAGCCGTCCATGTACGACTCGCCCAGGCCAAGGCTCTTTTCCTTCCAGACCCGCGCGTACCAGCGGTCGTCGTGAATCCTGATGTCCCACGGATTCGTCCCGTTGACCACAATGCCAGCGGATTGCAGCATCTCAGTCATCACCTTCTTGTTCATGGCATACCTCCATTTGGATCAGGCCGACCGCCATGAGAAAAACGGCGTCGCATCTATCCTGGTCAGCCGCTGCAACTGGCTTGTGAAAAAAAAGCGTGCAGCAGGCCGCAATCGATCTCTTGGCCGAAAAGGGCGCATTTTGCGGCCACCACGGTTTCAGGCAGATAGCGGCCGTACATCTTGATCGGCAACTCAGGGACATCAACCGTGGGCGACGAAGCCAGGGTCAGCAGATATTCGATCAAGTACGCCGCGTTCTGAGCGATGGGTCCGCAATATGCCTGCCGCTGCCTGAGGCGCAAGATACGCAATTCATGCATGGAACGACCGAATTCCGACTCCATGAGTTCGTCATATGTGGTCAGGATGATTTCCAGGCGCACCTTGCCCGCGCCCCGGGCCACATACTCCTGGAAACCTTTTTGGGCCTCGGAGGGATCCAGTCCTCGTTGCGCCGCGATTAACCAGTCGAACGTTTCCGAGAGCGACGCAAGGGCGGCGGGTTCCGGCAACTCGATGTCCACCAGGAGATTCACCGCGTTGTAATTCCCGATATGATTTTGAACCTCCACCAAGGTGACGCCGGGCTCCTCGCGCAGCATGGACGGCACGCGCTCCAACAGTTCCGGATCGCCGATGATCTTGAAGCCCAGCAAGTCGTTGACAGTCAGGGCGCTGCGGTCGATCAACATTTTCTTGCTCCGAAAACGGCGGGCCACAATGGCTTCCGCGTCGAGAAAATCTTGTTGCATGTCCGCCTTGGAACTGACCAGATCCGCGAGGGGGATGCCGGAAGCAGCGGCCCTTTGTCCGGCAATGACGCGCGCCTCGGCCTGGATTTCCCTGAACAGGGCGTCCACCATGCGAAAAGAAACCTTTTCCGCCACCCGTGACAATCGCTTGATGCGTCCGATGGCCGCCAGGCGGAAGTCGCCCGTGGTGATCATCACCGCATCAATGGCCAGGCGAGGGAAAAAAAACTCCGGGTTTTCTCGAAAACGGTTCACCAATTCTTGAATACGGGGATTCCGGCGGGGAAGGTGCCGGATGATGCGCTCACGCAGATACTGCTTCTGGCGGACCCGCTCCACGTGAAGCCCCGGTCCGAACAGTTTGCCCAGGAATGTGGTCATGCGCTGCACAAGCACGAATGCAACGGCGCTCTCATACAGGAATATCCTGGAGACGATTCTGCCGTCATCAGGGTCGAAATCATCGTTCAACCAGCGCAGGGTCAAATCGAAAAGTTCGTCCCGATGCGTCATGGCGGTGATATGCATTGCTCGCGTCCTTGTCCGTGGTCGACGCTGCCACGACGAAACAATCTGTTGAGATTTCCTAAGACGTATTTTTCCGGCGTTGCTGTGCGTTCCTGCGGAAAACACCGTGATCCGAGACAGCCTTATCATTATTTTTATTGAAAAACAAAAAAAGACGGGCAAGCAACGACCAAGGTGTCAGCATGGCCGCTCTGCTGACCGAGACCCCGGAATGGTCCGGCTCAAGTGCGGATTTGGTGCTGAGCAAGCTCAGTCCTGAACGCCGCGCCATCAAATGATTCTATGGGAAAACCAAAAAAACTGATGAAAATTTTGTTCATTATTACCGCCAATGATGAGGGAAACAATTCGCAATGCCATGCCCTTGGCCAATGTCGGAGTAGGCACAAGGTGTTGAAATACGTGTTGTTGTGCTTGCAAAGCCGCTCTTTTGAAACAGACGGAAGCAAAACAATTCAACGTCATCGAACAGGTGCATCAATTCAGGTTCATCCGGCTGAAACGTACTTATGAAAAATGAACCGCCCGCTTCGCTCAGGGCACGGAGAACGCCAAGAAGAGATTTTCGCCTTCCGCCGGAAAAATGCGGAAGCCAAAAGGCTTCACGCTTGGTGGCGTTATTTCTTGTCTCCCGAAAGGGAGCGGCAATCTTTTTGAAAGCAGCTTCTTCCCTGCTTTCTAAAAATGTTTTCCTTGGGGAACTTGGCGGCTTCCATGAGAAGGCTAGTCAACGTCCGCCGTGGCGGACCACCTTTTAGCCTGCGAGCCCTGTTGAGCAGCCCCGATAAGTCATGCTTCCATTCGCACTCTTTGTGGGCCTTTGCCATTAGGC
>DSBL01000157.1 GCA_011049455.1 Desulfonatronum sp.
AACAAATTCGAATTCTCTAATGTTACAATGTTTTAAATGTGAAGAACAGATAAAGATAGAAAGGTAAATTCGAAGCACGAAATTCGAAATTCGAAACAAATTCGAATTCTCTAATGTTACAATTTATAAAAGGTAAAACCTAAATAAAGATTGAAATATAAATTCTAAGCACGAAATTCGAATATTTAATGACATTATGAATAAAGTATACGATCTTGAAGAACGTACAATGATATTTGCAAAGGATGTCAGGAAGTTTGTCAAATTACTCCCTCGATCCATAGCGAATAAGGAGGATGTCAAGCAAATTGTACGTTCTTCTGGCTCTGTAGGTGCGAATTACATTGAAGCAAATGATTCATTAAGCAAGAAAGACTTCTTAATGCGGATAAAAATCTGCCGCAAGGAAGCAAAAGAATCACGATATTGGCTCAAACTGCTTGATGTAGGTGATGTGGATAATGCATCAACGGAGCGTGATAAACTGCATCAAGAATCGACAGAGTTGATGAACATATTTGGTGCAATTATACGAAAATCTGAAAATAAGTAATAATCAATAATCATATATCTTTTTTGAATAATTTAAAATTTCTGTCATTTGAGTTTGTTTCGAATTTCGTGCTTCGAATTTCCAAAACTTTACACCATCACCCCATGACCAACCGCCTTACCAACATCGCCGCCACAGCTTTCTGGCATTCCCCTTTGTTGCTGGCCTTTTTGTTGACGTTCACCACGGTAGGGGTAACTTCGCTGGATTCTGGTCTCTACCTGAAAAAGGCCTTTCAATTCACCCAGGGCCAGATTGACTGGGGGTTCAGACCGGGGTTTATCGCCTTGCTGGCCGCGGCCTTCGAAACCCTGGGGGTGAGTGTCTGGTCGGCCACAGTGGTCATTCGCATTTTCTTTTTCGCCAATGTGGTCCTGATTTTTTACATGACCCGGTACCTAGCCAACATCCAGGCCGCGTTCGCGGCCTCCCTAACCCTGACCACGTCCTACTACCTGGCCTTCCTCTCCCACCGGGTCCTGCTGGACAATGTGCATCCGTTCTTTGTCCTTCTGGCAGTTTTTCTCTCCATCCTGGCCATTGACCGCCAATCAAACCGTCTTGCAATCCTAGCCGGGATTGCCTTCATCTATGCCTACCTAATCAAGGCCACCACCCTGTTGTTTGTCCCTTTTCCGATCCTGCTGGTGATCTTGTACGAGGGCATCCGGTTGAATCGTCACAAATTGCACCAAGCCGGAATAATCTTTGCGATAACATGCATGGGAATCGCTGCGTATCAACTCTTATTAGAGCTTATAAACATCAGGGCACACGAATACCATCCCCTTGGTCGCGTCTTTGAAGGCTCTTTGGTGCTCCTTTTTGCTGACAACCCGTTCCTTACGCTCAAAAATATTCTTAATGGCTTCATTGGTTACTGGACACATTTTCTTTTCAAGGATCCGTGGCTAGGCTGGTTATTCACTGTAGCATGGACTTGGATGATCATTCTTTCCATTAAACGCCGTCGACTCAGGGCACTTTTAGCTTTATTTCTACTGTTTCTTCCAGCCATGCTGTATCTTGGCCACACAAAGCCACGTTTAGGCCAATCCGGGGTTTTCCTGTTCACATCCTTCGCCTCAATTGGCGTTTTTTTCGCAGAATTTTGCAGGGTGCTGACCACAACGTTTAGCCGCATTAGAGTTATGCAACATTCCTTGCCACTGACAGCCGGGGTTGCGACAATAATCCTTGCAGGCAGTACATCCATCTACCAGGTCTGGTCGAATGGCGATATGAAAAGCGGTAGCAAGCAGTGGTTGCAAGATACAACATTGGGCAGATACGTTCGAGGTGAAAGCCAAAAATGGACCATGAAGGGGACTTTTAGCCAGGATATTGCCGAAACGGCCGAGATCGTTGCCAACCATGCAGAAACAGGTTCAATTGTCTTCACAGGCTTCACGAACAGATGGGCCATGGATTTTTTTACCGGCTATAATAATTCTGTAAAGCGTTTTCCAGTACGCAGTATGATCAGAGCTAGATCCTTGCTAGATGGTTTCGCAACCGAATTGCCCGGAGGAGCGACGCACGGGAATCTTCTGTTTCTATGGCCCAATGCGTGGGACCATCGCTTACAACGCTGGGACACTGCTGGTCAAATTCGTATCAGGTATATTGACGAACAGACAATCGTCCAGCGGTTTGAGCCCCCTCCTTACTTTATCTGGGAACATTACGCGTTCTTATTGAGACATAACGTGTTATTGACAGATTCGACAACTTGCCGCTTTCTTCTGAACAAGCCAGAACCAGAACGCTCTCATATTATTGAGCAAATGTGTAAGAAATGTGTTATTCTGAAGTGCCCTTTCTGGTCGGTCACTTGCCAAGCAGACCTTTGGGCCGATTCAAAAAAATCACCTTGGGGGTTCATTTCCTCGAGACAAACAGAAGTACAGAATCAAGATTGCGCGACACACCCACATGTTCACAACCCCCAGGTTTTTATTGCCCTGGACAAACGTTACAGTCACATCAGCACCTATCTTGAGCAAATGCCGAATGTCCGCGCTCTATCCAAAAAACTGGGTATTTACCAAGTTGATGCTTTTAACCTGGTAGAGGACTTTAAACCCCATGTGGCCTATGAAATGGGCATGCTCCTTGATGAGCTCCGCCAAAGGCACCCGAAAAATTACAGCGTTTTGCGAGACGAGTTCTTTCCACGTTTCTTCCGCTTCACACCTGAGCAGGTCGATGCCCTTGCTGATCGAGATGAAGAAAAAGCCGGCGTGGTGTTCATGGGCTATCCAGGGAGACGGTACTGATAACTTTTTAATGGCAATCATAAACATAAAAAGGGACTGAACATGAATATTCTCGTAACTGGTGGGGCTGGTTATATTGGTTGTCATGTAGTGGATATTCTTCTTGAGCGTGGTCATAAACCAGTGGTCTTTGACACATTTTATTGGGGCACCGAGCCATTGAAACCTTGGCAAGATCGTATAAGAATTATCCAAGGCGATTGTCGTAATTCGAAAGACATTATCTATGCTCTTGATGGGATTGACGGGATCATCCATCTAGCTGGTATCGTTGGAGAGTTTGCTTGCAAGGCAAACCCGAAAGCTCATTTTTCCAGCAATGTTGAATCAACACGCACCTTGGTCAATTGTTGTACAGACCCTGAAATGGATCTGGTTCGCGATGTTGTGTATGCTTCTTCATGTTCTGTTTATGGCAATGTTAAGGGTTTACATGAAATAGTAACCGAAGAGACTCCGACATCTCCATTATCTGCCTATGCACACGCAAAATTGCGTTCTGAGGAAATATTTTTACAACGTGCACATGAAGTACCGCATTTCCACCCAACAAATCTCCGATTAACAACAGTTTTTGGTTGGTCACAGCGTCCTCGCCTTGATCTCGTAACCAACCTCTTTACTTACAAAGCCTGGAAGGATAGAAAGATCATTGTTCATGGCGATGGCATGCAGTATCGTTCATTGATACATGTGCGCGATGTAGCACGAGCATTGGTGCTTGTACTTGAAGCGCCTCGTTTTATACGTAGTGGCATGACGTTTCATCTTGGCGAAGAATCTAATAACAAGACTGTGCGAGAAATTGCTGAAATTGTAGCATCAAAAGTCCCTGGCACTGAGATAGAATATCTCTCTGGACAACCTACAGATAGACGTGACTATCGTATCCAATGCGATAAAATCAAGAATTGCATCGGTTGGCGGGCTGAGTTCTCAGTTGAACAGGGTGTCGAAGAAATGCTCGACAAACTCAACACTATGGGCTGGAATTGGGATAACCCGAATTTCCGCAATAGCTCTTTTAATTATGAATAGTATTTTCACTAGCATCCTGTAATTGTGTAATGTTTTTTTAATAATAATGGTTAGGTCATGATCAACAAGATTGATGTTGCACGGCCCTTTGTGGGCGAGGAAGAGGCCGCTGTAGTCCGCGAGGTGCTGCTGTCCGGGCAGTACACGTCCGGCAAGCGGGTCCGGGCGTTCGAGGAGGCCTTTGCCCGCTGGAACGGCTCGCAGTATGCCGTGGCCGTGAGCACGGGAACCGCGGCCCTGCACATCGCCCTGGAAGGCCTGGGCGTGGGTCCGGGGGACGAGGTCATTGTCCCGCCCCTGACCTTTTTCGCCACGGTTTCCTCGGTCCTCTATCTGCGCGCTGTGCCCGTGTTCGCGGACATCGACCCGGACGACCTCTGCCTGTATCCGGCCAGCGTGGCCGAAAAAATCACCCCCCGGACCAGGGCCGTCCTGCCCGTGCATCTGTTCGGCGCCCCGGCCCGGATGGACGAGCTGCTGGCCCTGGCCGAAAAACACGGCCTGCTGGTCCTGGAGGACTGCGCCCAGGCCCACGGCACGGAATTCGGCGGACGCAAGGTCGGTTCCCTGGGCCAGGCCGGGGCCTTCTCCTTTTTCGCCACCAAGCACATGACCACGGGCGAGGGGGGGATGATCACCACGGACGATCCGAACCTGGCCGACCTGGCCCGCAGGCTGCGCTCCCACGGCATGGCCGGCCGGGACAGCCACGAACACCTGGCCTACAACAACCGGATGACCGAAATGGGCGGAGCCATGGGCCTGATCCAACTGGCCAAATTGGATGAGCTCAACGACCGGCGCATCGCGCATTCCGAATACATCCTGGACCGCATCCAAGATCTGGAATGGGCGCGCCTCCCCCGGCCCCGCCATGCCTGCAAGCACACCTATTTCTGGTGCCCGGTCATTGTCCGTCCGGAATCCGGGCGCAGCGCGGAACAACTCAAGGCCCATCTCCAGGCCCAGGGCATCGGCTTCCGCCACCGCTACGCCGAGCCCCTGTACCGCCAGCCCGTGATTCGCAAGCTGCACCCCGAAGCGGCCGAACAGCACCTGCCCGTGGTGGAAAGCGTGGCCGGCCGGGTCATCGGTCTGCCCAACCATCCCGGACTAGGCCGCGAGGAACTGGACCGGGTGGTGGAGGCGGTCAGGAGTTTCTAGCTCAGGAACAGACCAACCAACGAACATCCGAGCTTTCAAACCCCATGTCTTGCCGCGCGCATCCTCTCCTTTATCCTGAATATCCTGTCAATCCTTGATTCAGACATGAGAAACACCATGCTAACAGCCCCCATTGCCCTGATCGGCTGCGGCCCCCAGGCGGCCTATGCCCTGGAGATATTCGCTTTGACCGGACGTCGCGCAGCGGTCATATTCGACCCTGTGGGCGGCAAAGTGGGACAAGAACTGGAAGGGCTGACCACCCTGCCCTTTGCGGGGCCGGAATCCCTGGCCGAATGTGGCGTTGTTGACCTGCAATTTCTGGTCTGCCTGAGCGACAACCGGATGAAAGACGATATTATCCAAGCCATGATCGATGCCGGCTTCCAGCCTGCATCCGCCATCCATCCCACGGCGGTCATTGCCCGCACGGCCCGGATCGGACAGGGGGTGATTATCAATCCCTTGTCCGTCATTCAGCCTCGGGCCATGGTCCAGGACGGGGTCATGGTCCATGCCGGGTGCGTGATCGAGCATGATGCAGTTCTGGAACGCTGCAGCAACCTGGCCCCTGGGGTGCGCTTGGCCGGCCGGGTCCGCGTCGGGAAATTGGCCACGGTGTTCACTGGGGCCACGGTCATCCCCAACGTGACCATCGGTTACGCAGCCGTTGTCGGGGCCGGCTCCGTCGTGCTCCATGACGTACCGGAAAATACGACCGTCGCCGGTGTGCCGGCACGGCAACTGAAACCATGCCGACAATCCATGTCACCCTGACGGCTTTCAACGAAGCCCGCAACATCGGCCCGATCCTGGACGGGATCTATGCCCTGGATATCCCTGGCTGGCGTAACCGCACCCTGGTGGTGGATGACGGCTCCCGGGACGAAACCCAGGGCATTGCCCGGGACCACGGGGCCGAAGTGGTCCGGCTGCTCATGAACCTGGGCCAGGGCCACGCCCTGCTGGTCAGTTTCCAGGCCGCACTGGCCCGGGCCGAGGACCGGGATGTGATCATCGAAATGGACGCGGACGGCCAGCACGATCCGCGCTTCATCCCGGATTTCATCAAAAGGCTGGAGCAGACCGGTGCGGACATCGTGGTCGGCTCGCGCATCCTGGGCAGCAACCATGCGAACGCGCCGTTCTTCCGGCGGACCTTCTTGCCCCACTACACGGCCCTGATCAACCGGGTCACGGGCTATGCCATGACCGATTCCATGTGCGGGTTCCGGGCTTTCCGGGCCGGTTCCCTGCGCCGGGTGTCCCGGGTCATGGACGACATGCTCGAACCGCAGTACATCGCCGCGGAGATGTTCATCCGGTTCGCCAAGGCCGGGCTTACGGTGGAGGAAATTCCCATTGCCCTGGCCGACCGGTTCTTCGGAACCTCGCGCAAGGGCTTTATTCGCTATGGGATGGGCGTGCTCAACGCCATTGTCAAAACCAAGCTGGACAAAAACTACCGGAGGCAGCGGCCCATATGAAAATTACCCTGGTCACCGTGGCCTTTTTCCTGCTGAGCATGGCCGCCATATGGCATACGGTGCAACAGTTGCGCAGGGATCAGGTGGGCATCCGCTACGCCGTGATGTGGATCTCCATGTGGCTGGTGATCGGCGTGACTAGCCTGTTCCCCGATCTGTTGAACATCCTGGCCCAGGCTGCGGGCATGCACCGGATATTCTTCATCATCATCATCACCCTGTTTCTGCTCATCGCCCTGATCTTTAACCTCATGTCCCGGATCAACACCCTGGAAGTCAGGCAGGCCCGCTTGGTCCGTGCCTTGTCTCTTTTGCAGCACCGCATTGACGTCCAAGATGCAAACACCCATGATACAAAATAGATCCATGGTGCCTTACCAACCTGACCAATCCTTTTATCTTTAACACCAATGAAATTGTTAAAATGAACGAAAAAACTTCGCATGTATTCATTTTGGGCTCTCCAAGATCCGGGACCACGATTCTGGGCGAAGTGCTTGGCAGCCTCCCATCCGTGGCTCATTGGTACGAGCCATATTATGCATGGGAGAGGCATTTATCGGGTTTGCCGGATGATGTCTGGTCAATAGACCAGTTGTCCGCAGACATTTCTTTAAAAATCAAAAAAGACTATCTTTGTTTTGCACGGTTGTCCAAAAAAGACATCCTTGTGGATAAAACACCTACGCATGCATTCAATATTCCATTCATTCAACGGGTTTTTCCCGATGCAAGATGGATTCATATCATCCGCGACGGTCGCGATGTCACACTCTCCATCCGGCGGGAATGGGAAAAGCGCGCCGCCATTGTCCGCCAGAAAGATTGGGCCGGCTTTTTTCGGATCACCAGGAATATGCTGGCCAGGCAACCGTTCTGGCGGTTCCGGCTCATGGCCGTGCTCCATGAACTCCGAACGAAGGCCAGCTTCAATCCGTCTCGGTATCTGAACAAGACCAGATGGGAGGGGTACCCTGGCTGGGGGCCGCGCTTCCCAGGTTGGAAAAGCTACCTGGAGCAACATACAACATTGGAGTTCAATGCCATGCAATGGGTCACCTCCGTGAATGCCGCCATGGACGACTTGCGCGCCCTCCCTGAAGAAAACACATTAGAAGTCCGGTATGAAGATCTAATTGTCAACCAGGATGAAGTATTGTCAGATATTCTTGCATTCTGCGGCGCAATCCCTTCCAGCTCATACCTGAAGGAGCTTCCCCGACTGAAGGCCAATAACTCGCAAAAATGGCATAACGCCTTCGATGCCTCCGAGATTGAAATGATCAAGCCCATCCTCACGGCTCAGTTAAGTAAGCTAGGTTACCTGGACAAGTGGCCCTGGTAGAACATGGTCAAATTATTTCTCAAGATTGGCGTATCACTGTTTCTGCTCGCTTTTTTCGCGATCAGGGCTGACCTTGAAGCCATGTCTGCTGCTTTCACGGGCATACAACCAGCTTGGTACATCTTGTCCCTTCTCGCAGCCCTGTCCGGTCCCTTGATTATGTCCGGCAAATACCGCCTGCTCATAGCCCGCACCAGTCTTGACCTCCCCTTTTTCCGTCTAGTCGCGGTCAACTTTATCGCCCGTTTCTACGCCCTGTTCCTGCCCTCGGCCCTTGGTCCGGAAGCTGTGCGCTGGTATAAGATCACCAAGAACAAAAAGGGAAAGTCGTTTTTTCTGGCCGCCACGATCGTGGAGCGGTTGTTTTTTCTCCTGTCGCTCTTTGCCTGCGGCGCCATCCCGCTACTCTTGGCGCCGGATCCGACTGTTCAGACTCTGGCTGCAAGGCTGTGGCCAGCGCTGGCCATTACATCTCTTGGGTTTATGCTGGCCTTGACGTATTTTTTCTGGCCCGGTTTGCAACGTGTCATGCAGCATCGAGTCATCACCATGCTGCGGCTGTCCCAAGAATCCAAGGTACGAATCTTTCTGGGAAACTTTTCCCTGAAGAATCTATCGCTACGTATTGTTGGCATGCTTCTCGCGTATACCCTCCTCTGGCAAGCCTCCTTCCTAGCGCGAATGTATTTCCTTTTCCTCGCCCTGGATTTGCCTTTCGGTTTTTTGGACGTCACCTGGATGGGGTCCCTTGTCATGCTCCTGCAAGTCGTCCCTGTATCCTTCGGCGGCCTGGGAGTCCGGGAAGGCGCCTTTGCCTATCTTTTTACATTGCATGGGGTGCAGACTGAGGCTGGTGTGGTTGTCGGCATGCTTTTTTTCTCTCAAATGCTCATCCTTTGTTTTGTGGGTTGGTTATGTCAGCTGTTTGAAGGATACTTTGAATGAACTGTTCATCCAGAAAAATTGTCCACTTCCTGCACATCCGCAAAACTGGTGGCACTGCTATAAAAGAAGCCCTCCAGCCTCTTACCGAGGGAGAAGAATACAGCTTAAGGCTTCAACCTCATAAAACACGTCTTTGCGATATCCCCATAGGGGAAAAAGTTTTTTTCTTTCTTCGTGATCCCGTGTCCAGATTCGTCAGTGGATTCAACAGCAGATTGCGCCAGGGCAAGCCGCGCTATAATTCGCCTTGGAATGAGGCTGAGCAACATGCTTTCAGTCTTTTTCCCACAGCCAACTCCCTGGCTGAGTCTCTTTCTTCCGAGAGAGATGGGGAGGAGAGAGAGAGAGCATCATGGGCAATGAAGAACATCCGACATGTGAACTCCACATACGATTTTTGGCTCAAATCCATAGAGTATGTAAAAAGAAACGACGACATTATATTTATTGGTTTTCAGGAATCCTTTGATGAAGATTTTGACCTGTGTTGAGCGTTTTTAACACATTCGCGCTACATTTTTGCTTGCATAACATACTGTATTTGTTTACTATATCCTCCATTCGAAACATCGTGAAGTTACACCCAACGAGTGGAGGAA
>DSBL01000105.1 GCA_011049455.1 Desulfonatronum sp.
ATCATCTGCTGTATCACGAATACCTGAATGCCGGGTACATCCGGGAAAGCCCGCACAAGCTGCTCTTCACCACCCACCACCTGCTCCCCCGGACCACGGTCTTCCTGGCCAAGTCCAAAAAGACCGTCCTGTCCACGGCCACCCTGGTCCATGATTCCAAAGAGTTCGGCCTGCCCATGGACGCCCTGTACACCCCTGAACTTGCCGCCCTGCGCGGACAGAACCGGAAGGTTCTGGAAGTCTGCTCCCTGGCGTCCAACAGACGAAACTTCTCGCGCCGCGGCATCCAGAATTTCACCAGGTTGATCTTTTTGTACTGCGTGTTCCTGGACATTGACGACGTCTGCATCATGGTCAACCCGAAGCACGTGCACCTGTACAAGAACAGGTGTGAATTCGAGGTGTTCGGCGAGGAGAAGCATTACTCCAGGGTCAATGCCCCGGCCGTGGCCCTGCGGGCCGATGTCCATGCGGTCAGGGCAAAACTGGGCCGGATGTGCTTCAACTACTCGTACCGCTACAAGCTCTATTCCCACTACCTCACGCTGAAGATCGCCCTCAGCGCCAACATCTTCGACATCTTCAAAGACAACCACTCTGCAAAAACGCATCTCAATCCCCTTGATACGCACCTGCTCAACCACATTCTGGCGGACGAAAACGACGTCCTGCCGGACCTCTCCCTGGAATGCAAAAACCTGCTCCAGAAATCCTACCCGGGCATCCGGATATAGTTTTTTGGGAGTCAGCCCAAAACGTCATGCCGGCGAACCGTCATGCCGGCGAAAGCCGGTATCCAGACCCATACAGCCGGGTGAAGCATCTTTTTGCGGAACCCTTTCCATTGTAGAAATTGGCAAGCAGAGCAGAAGCATCCAGCAGAGGCAAAAAGCAAATGAAAAATGACCTGGATACCGGCTTTCGCCGGTATGACATGAATATACACCTGGATACCGGCTTCCGCCGGTATGACTTGGAATCAATGCCACACAACCCAGAAACGTCGCACCGGCAAAGCACACCCAGGCAGTCATGCCGGCGGAAGCCGGCATCCAGGACCATACAGGCGGGTGAAGCATCCTTTGGCGGAACCCGTTCCGTTGAAGAAACCGGAAAACAGAGCATAACCCTTCATCAGCGGTATGAACCCAAATGAAAAAAACACCTGGATGCCGGCTTTCGCCGGTATGACATCGAAGGAAGAAAACCGGCCTTAGCCGGTATGACTTGAATAATGACCTGGATACCGGCTCACGGTTCAAGCCCGGAACGAGCTTCGCCGGTATGACATGAATAAATACCTGGATACCGGCATCCGCCGGTATGACTTGAAAAATACCTGATGACCAAGCAACCCTCTGTCTACATCCTGGCCAGCAGGAAAAACGGCACGCTGTATGTCGGCGTCACCTCCGACCTGAAGAAAAGAACATGGGAACACAAAAACAACCAGATAGAGGGATTCACAAATCGTTATGGCGTTCATGTGCTTGTCTGGTATGAACAGCATGAGAGCATGGCAACTGCCATAGAACGTGAAAAAAGGTTGAAAGAGTGGAAACGAAGCTGGAAATTGGAGATGATCGAAAAAACCAATCCGGATTGGCGAGACCTATACGACGAACTGTTTTGATTGAGGAACCGCTGTTCCTTCCAGTGTGACAGTAAAACACCTGCATACCGGCTTCCGCCGGTATGACTTGGAAGGAAGCAAACCGTTTTCAATGGAATGACTTGGAAGGAACTGGTTCCCGATTTACACCAGTATGACTTCACTTCTGGAAACCTCGCGCACACCCAGGCAGTCATGCCGGCGAACGCCGGCATCCAGGCCCACACAGCCGGGTGGAGCATCTTTTTGCGGAACCCGTTCCGTTAAAAAAACCGGCAAGCAGAGCAGAAGCATTCAGCAGAAGAACAAAGAAAAAAAACCTGGATACCGGCTTTCGCCGGTATGACTTGAATGAAAGAAAACCGGCCTTCGCCGGCATGCCCCCAGGGCATTTCCCTCATTTTTTCGGCAACATCTCTCTTGACACGCCCGTTTGTCTTTTACATTATCGCGCACAGTGCTTTGAGCTGTT
Source organism: Desulfonatronum sp. (assembly GCA_011049455.1). GTDB lineage: Bacteria > Desulfobacterota > Desulfovibrionia > Desulfovibrionales > Desulfonatronaceae > Desulfonatronum. The sequence goes on from DSBL01000105.1 coordinate 2,085, forward strand.
TTAAACTGATCAAACTCGATTCGTACGCGCTTCATCGCTGAACGCCGTCCACACTCCAGCACCGCAGCGAACATCAGCCTCCACAAGGATCCTCCCATGACCGACATCTCCGAACAACTCCGTCAGGAACGCCGCAGGTCCGTCAGGCTGCGCCGCTCGGCCATGCTCAAGGCCAAGCTGGACGAGATCGACCGCCCGAACATCAAGATCGCGGAAACCCGGGACGAGCTGGCCCAGTCCTTTGCCCTGGTCTACAAGGAATACCTGGCTTCCGGGTACATCAAGAACCCGCATCCTTCCGAGATGCACCTGAACATCTACAACTTCCTGCCGGCAACCTGCATATACATCTTCAGAAGCTACCTCACGGTCATCTCCACCCTGACCCAGATCTTTGACAGCGAGCAGTTCGGCCTGCCCATGGACGCCCTGTACCGGCCGGAGCTGGACGCCCTGCGCGCCCAGAACAGGAAGATCACGGAGCTTTCGGCCCTGGCCACGCCCAAGGAGACCCGCTGGTGCAATTTGATGGTCTTTTTGTCCAAGACCATGTTCGAGTACTCCAGGCTGACCAAAGTCCATGACATCTGCATCATGGTCAACCCCAAGCACGTCAATTTCTACAAGACCATGTTCCTGTTCGACGACTTCGGTTCGGAGCGCTTCTACGAGGGGGTGGGCGCGCCGGCCGTGGCCCTGCGCATGGACATGGATGTCATAGAGGAAAAGGCCATTGAAAAATACAAGGACTTCGACGTGGACGGCAATCTCCATACATTTTTCTGCAGGATGCACACGACCCTGCAGGAACTGCAAGGCGGCTGGACCTTTCATGAAAAGCGGCATCCCATGGAGGAGGAATCAGCGAAATTCTTCTTCAATGCCCGCCAGGATGTCTGTGCAAGACTGACTCCGCCGCAAAAGGACTATCTCCAGACATTCTATCCTTTTCTGTGCAACGGCTTGCACCAGTAATGCCTGACCGCGGTGTTCCAAAAAGCTGGATGAACAGCTCCAAATCCTTTCCAGCAGCGAACTGTCCCGGATGTGACCTGTGTCGGAATCAGGCAATTTTAGCGAACCTGGACTTCGGCTTTTGCCGGGGTGACATTTTCGGCATATGCACCCATATCCGGTCATCCGTTGATACCCCCTTTGTGGCTCACCCTGCACCAGCCCCATGACACGCATCCCCGCCCTGGTCACCCGCCGCCCCCTGCTGTGCCTGCTCCTGGCGCTGCTTTTAGCCGCGACATTCATCTCTCAATTGCCCCGTGTCCAGTCCATGGACAATGTGGACGATATCATCCTCGAGAACGGACCGGACGCAGCCTTTTACGAAGAAATCAAGGAAACCTTCGGCGAGGATGAATTCTTTGTCATTGCTTTTTCCAGCCCGGAGCTGTTCACTCCGCCCCTCCTGAACCTGATCGTTGCCCTGACCAAACAACTGGAGGCCATCCCCGAGATCCGGGAGGTGCAGAGCCTGGCCAATGTGGACTACATCCACGGGGAACGGGAATATTTCGAGGTGCGGCCCTTTCTGGAGCACATCCCGGAACGCGCCGAGGACCTGGAAACCCTCCGGCAGCAGGCCCTGGGCAACCCCCTGTATACGGGCAACCTGATTTCCGCGGACGGGAACACCACGGCCATTGCGGTCTTTCCCCGGCAGCACGACCCTCTGGACGGGGGCTTTCGCAAACGTCTCCTGAGCCAGACCCAGACCGTTCTGGACAATCACCGGAACACGATCGACCAATTCCACCTGGCCGGCTGGACCGTGACCAATTACGTCCTTAGCCAGTACATGAAGGCTGACGTGGCCGTGTTCATCCCGGTGACCTACCTGTTCATCACCCTGACCATCTGGGTGGTCTTCCGCAACGTACGCCTGACCCTGCTCGCCCTGGCCAACATTTCGGTGTGTACCGGAGCGACCATGGGGCTCTTTCCAGTCCTGGGAGTCACCCTGAACACCGTGACCACCATTGTCCCGCCCCTGGTCATGGCCCTGGCCCTGGCCGACACCGTGCACATTTTCGCCCACATGGACAGAACAACACTTGAACAAAGCCCCAATCCCGCGACTGCCCTGGAAAGCGTGCTCCAGCGAGTAATCACCCCCTGCTTTTTGACCAGTTTGACCACGGCAGTCGGCTTCCTGTCCCTGGCCATCAGCGAAATCCCGCCCATCAAGGATTTTGCTTATGTGGCCGCGGCCGGAATGTTCTTCAAGTTCTTTTTTTCCTTTTTCCTGCTTCCTCCGTTGATTTTGCGTTGCAAGGCTGAGCGCGTTTTTACCCACCAGGGACAAAAACACTCTATTGCCTCATTCATCCGTCGTCTTGCGGACTTTGTCCAGGCTCATCCGCGCGGAATAACCGCATTTGCCGCCATTTTGATCACTGGCGCCATCGGGGCCGCGTCCATGATCAAGGTGGAGACGAACCTTATTGAAAACTTCAAGTCCTCCAGTGTCATCCGAAAAGACCTGGACTTTGTGGCATCTCGTCTCAGCGGCGTAGCCACATTGGATATCTCGTTACAAGCCGGGACCAGGGATGCTTTTCGCGAACCATCGAACCTGGCGGTGATCGAGCGCGTGCAGTCTTTCGCCCTGACCCTGTCCGGTGTGGACAAGACCATGTCCTTGGTTGATTTTCTCAAGGACATGAACATGTCCTTCCATGATGAAGATTCCGCATTTTACGTTGTTCCCGAGACACGGGAACTGGTCTCCCAGTACCTGCTTTTGTACGACTCCGACGACATCGACGAATTCATCACCAGGGACTACGACCACGCCCGCATCCTGATCCGCATTTCCGAGCACAGTTCAGCTGAACAGGCCCGGATCATCCACGCCCTGCACGCCTTCATCGACCGGATCGGGTGCCAGGGTGTGGAAATCCGCGTCACGGGCCGGGCCGTGCAGGACGTGAACACCATCCACGCTTTGGTCTGGGGTCAGGTCCACAGCCTGGTCATTGCCGCGGTGGTGATCACCCTGATCATGTTTTTGGCCCTGCGCTCCGTGCGCACCGGCGCGCTCAGCCTGATCCCGAACGTCTTTCCCATCGTGATCAACTTCGGGATCATGGGCGCTTTGGGTATCCCTCTGAACACGGCTACGGCGCTGATTTCCGTGGTCGCCCTGGGCATCGCCGTGGACGACACCATTCATTTTCTGACCGAGTACAACCGCCGGCGGATCGAAAACCTGTCCATCCCCAATGCTTTGCGCCGGGCCACCCTGGACAAGGGCCTGGCCATTTCCGCCACATCCGTGATCCTGGTGATCGGCTTCGGCGTGCTCCTGTTCAGCAACTTCGTGCCCACCATCAGTTTTGGAGCCCTGTGCGCGGTGATCATGGTCACGGCCTGGATTGGAGACCTGATTGTGCTGCCTGCGGCGGTATTGACTTTTGCACCACGATCCATGCAACACTGACGTTGCCCAGATTGCTCAGAAACACCGAGGGACAGGTCGCCTCTTGTTGCAACCCATCCCCATTTCCTTGGAGAAACAGGATGCAAGACAACATTATTTCCGCGTTGAAAAATATCGTCGGCCAGGAGAATGTGCTGACAACTAAAGCTGAACTCACACCCTATACCCACGCTGAATTTCCAATCAAGCGCCGCATCCCCGCCGTCATCAGGCCTGGATCCACCGCGGAAGTCCAACAGGTGGTCAAACTCGCATCAGACCATGCTCTATCACTCTATCCCATCAGTACAGGGAAAAACTGGGGGTACGGTTCGGCAAATCCCGTCCGGGACGACAACCTGATCCTGGACCTGTCCCGCATGAACCGAATCCTGGAGGTCAATACGGAGCTGGCCTATGCCGTTGTCCAGCCCGGAGTGACCCAGCAGAACTTTTACGACTACCTGGAAAACAATCAGACAGGCTTGATGATGGATCCCACGGGCTCCGGACCCAGTTGCAGCATCCTGGGCAACAGCCTGGAACGCGGCTACGGGATCACCCCCCATGGTGATCATTTTTCGTTTGTCTGCGGCTTGGAAGTGGTACTGACGGACGGTGAGGTGCTGCACACCGGTTTCGGTCATTTTGAGAATTCCAAGGTCGACAGGGTCTTCAAATGGGGGGTTGGTCCCTATCTGGACGGGTTGTTCACCCAGTCCAATTTCGGAATCGTCACCGCCATGGGCGTCTGGCTGATGCCCAAACCGGAATGCATCGAGGCCTGCTATTTTTCCTGTGAAAGAGAGGAGGACATCTACCCCCTGATCGACGCGCTGCGCTGGCTGCTGCAGAACAACGTGATCAGGAGTTCGATCAACCTGGCCCACCGCAACCGGGTCCTGACCATGCTCATGCAGTACCCCTGGGAGCAGATGAAGGGAAAGACGCCGTTGGACCCGCAACTGGCATTGCATTTGGCGGCGGAACGCAAAGTCGGGGCATGGAACGGCGTGTGCGGGATATATGGAACAAAGGGAGAAGCCAAGGAAGCCAAAAAGGTCGTCAGGAAAGTACTTCGGGGCAAGGTTTCCAGGATCAACTTTGTCTCCGGCACGCTGCTGCGCTTCATGGAAAAGTATCCCGGCCCATTGAGCCTGGTCACGGGCATGAATGTGCGGGAGCTGGTCAAGGTGATCAAGCCGTCCTTCGGGATTCTCTCCGGAAAACCCAGCGAGGTGTCCCTGGCCAGCCCCTACTGGCGCTCCAGAAAAAAACCGCCGCAAAGCAACATCAACCCCGTGGCAGACAATTGCGGCCTGTACTGGTTTGCACCGGTGGTGCCCATGGTCCAGGGACATGCCCGGGAATTCATCAACATCGTGCAAACCACCCTGACCAGGCACGGTTTTGAACCTTGCATCATGTTCTCCACGGTGACCGAGCGCTGCTTCGACTGCAACCTGCCGATCCTCTACGACAAGGAAGACCCCGAGCAGACCAGGAAAGCAGGAGAATGTTACGAGGATGTGTTTGGAGCCTGTATGCGGGCAGGATACATCCCGTATCGGGTGGGCATTCAGTCCATGGAACAGCTCGTCAGCAAGGACGATCCCTTCTGGAAGACAGTGCAAAGGATCAAGTCGGCCCTGGACCCGCGGGAAATCCTCTCTCCGGGCCGCTATTGCCGTTGAGAGCCTTGAACAGGAAGGCGCTGATCAATAAAACGAACCAGGGGGAAAAGCAGCCGGCGGCCCAGAATGCCCACGCTGATCCACATGGGTGCGAACCAGTAGGGTATGCCCAGGATGTCCGGGTTTGGATAATGCCACTGTCCGGTGCTCACACCGAAGAGTTCCACGACAAACCCCATGGCCAGGGCATACAACCCATGACTGAGATCTCCCCCGGTATGAAACAGAACAAGCAGAAAGCCTGTGGCCGCAAAAACAGCCGCTGAATGCCAGATGGTCCCGGAAAAAAGTCCAAACGCTAGGCTGATCAGAACCAGTCCGGCAATTGCCCGCCACTCCAGGCGGCGGACCTGTTCCTGATGGGCAAAAAAGCGTTTCAAGCTCAGGAAGTAAAAGCCCCAAAGCAGCGGTTCGTAATAGGGCATCAGCAGGAAATCCTGTTGGGTGAAGACAAAGGCCCCGGTGCGCAACACCAGATAATTCTGGATGGTGATGAACAGCCCGGCCACCAGGAAGACCAGCAGGTCGTGCCTGTCAAAAGGGCGGTACACGGCGAACCAGAACAGGGGCAGGAGCAGCACCAGGAGCAGGCTTTGCGGGACGAACCAGATCAGGGCCAAGGTGCCCGGTAATGCCAGGGGGGGGATTATTCGTGCTTGAGACATAGGGTTGAGATGTTTTTTGCTGAACAACCGCGTTTGCAACGTAACCCTGGCATGCATCGAACCGCAAGCCAAAAAACAAAGGGGCGGAACCTGCTGTCCCGCCCCTTTGTTTACGTATTCAGATGTTCAGTCAGGGTCTAGTTTTTCTTGATGTAGCGCTTTCTGCCGTAGGCAGCCAAGCCCAGCAGACCGGCGCCCAGGAGCAGCACGGTGCCCGGTTCTGGCACGGCGTTAACGGCCCGCAACGGATCGGTCATCTGGGCACCTAAGATAGGCTTCTCGGGATCAGATAAATCATCCCAATAATGGTTCCCGTCGCTTTCATAAATATTCCTGAACTTCATGTCCGCAGTATTGTTGCCCAACGCCGTATTGAAGAAAGCGGTTGACAGTTGTTGGGCCCATACTCCGTCCAGTTCGTCGATGACACCGTCACCATTCATATCTTTAATATTCCCAAAGGAGTTTGCTTGTCCGGTGAAACCATCTAAAGTGGGAATTGCATTGCCCACGACGCTGGCACCAGGATGGATGCCTCCGTCAAGAAACTCTGCTGCCCCAAGAAACGTACCTGTTGTAAAGCCAGTAAACTGGTCGTCTGCGGTGCGGTGTTCAGGAAGGGCGCTTGCCAAGCTGGGAGCTGTGGCGAGAGTCTGGTAATAAAAGTGGATTTCCCCTCCGGAACTCAACAATAAATCATGATTATATGGATCCACAACAAGCTGTAGACCAAAAAAGATGCCGGTTATATAGCCGCCATCCTGTCCCAATGAATAGTAGCTGGTTGTGCCCTGTTGGAAATTCTGATCATTAGGGTCCAGCACTACAGGGTCGCTATCAGTGATGCTGGTTACTCTGAAAACACCCCAGGAGCTTTCTGAATTTCCACTTGGAGCCACAATAGCTTCTGTGGGGCTGATCTGTTCAACACCAGAAAATGTAATAAACACGCCTCCTTGCGGCAATTTGGGGATCGCCAAGGCATACGAAGTGCCCAGGAAAAACAATATGCATAAAAAAACAAAACTTCTTTTCAAGATCTTCATCTCAGTACCTCCAGGGTTGGGCTTTAATGGGTTAGGGAAATGAAATGTACTCTGTTTGCTGAAGCTTAAGCAATCCGCGTGCCACAACACAATCAATTGAATTTAAACAATAAATCTTTTCGCGCGGGTTACGAGTGTAAAATTCTCCGACAAACACCTCGTCCGAAAGAACGTGCCCGCTGGGCAACCCGGTTTTGTCGACAACCCTCGGCGAGCGGCAAGTATTCTTTATCTATTCGTTATATAATACTTTTTCTGTTCCTGCCGGATCGCGCCTGGCCGCGAAAAATCGCGCTTTATACCCTAGTGTAAGATTTTCCGACAACCCTTTTTCCGAACAAGGCTAGAACTTCAATTACCTGGAATCATACAATAAAAATTACTTGCCAGGACATCTAATTCATCAAAAAAAGGCCTGAAA
>DSBL01000035.1 GCA_011049455.1 Desulfonatronum sp.
AAACAAAAAATTTGAGTCTGCCTGAACCTTAAAAGCTGGAAACATTCCGGCGTGAAGACCAATTTTACCTTAAATCGAACAAAGAAAGCCTTGTAAAAATTTTGAATCGATCAATTCAGGTTCATAGTACGGCGAGGGCAGGGTCGGGTAGACACGGTAGACGTGGCGGTAGACCTCATCGGCCCGGGCGAGCACGTCGCCCTCAGAATAGAAGTCAGCCGGCAGGCCGGTGACATCGCTCCACAGAAAATCTCGGATCGTCAGGCGGATATTGTCCCTGGTGGCTTCCCGGCTTTCCCATTCTTCGATTTCGCTGATTCTGTTCTTGACGGTTTGCAGGAGTTCCACGGCCACGGCCTTGATCCGTTTGATCTCCTGGGCGGAAAGCTCCGGTTTGCGCAACAGATCGAACAAGGCCAGTGACTCTTCATCCAGGCCTTCGCGCACAGCCCGGCTTCCTTCATCGTCAATATCTCGAATAATCCGCATCAGCTCTTCGAAGGTTTGCTCAATGGTCACTCGGTCTTTTTCCCGGTTGTAGTCGGCAACGATTTCTTCATAGCGTTTCTGGAAATCCGTGCGCAGCGGATTTTGCTGGAGCAATCGCTGGAGGCGGCGTTCGATGACTATTTTCAAGGTCTGCACAGTGGACCGCTTGGCCCGAACACGTTCAAATTCCTTGCGCAGCCGGTCAAAATCGATTTTGCTGATATCATAGGCTTCTGTGTTTTCTGTCGCGGGAGTCGGCTGCAATTTGATGGCCTTGTCCACCACCTCGTACAATTTCCGGATGATGTCCGTGATGTCCGCTTCTTCACGGTCCTGTTGGAGGCTTTTGTAGATCACATTGATCGCATCACGGTCCGCCCGGTGGGCATTCACCCCTTTCTCGTTGATGCACGCCTTGAATTTAGCGAAAACGGCCCGGCAGGTGACCTCGAACCGCTTGCGGGTCTCGTCGTTCTCGTTGACCGCCTCCTTGGCCGCCAAAATGGCTGCGTTGCGTTCAAAACCTCTCTTCGTGATGATATCTTCCAGAGAGGCTCCCCGTTCAGCGAGAAACGCCCGCACAAAGGCAATGGCCTCGGCCAAATCAGCCAGCAATTCCTCACCCGGCCTGGTCGGGTTGGTCTCCCCGCCCGTGTCGCTCCCACCGTCACCTTTCCCGGCAAATGTGGCCAAAGCCTTGCGCAGGCTCTTTAGGATGCCGCAGTAGTCCACGATCATGCCGTTGTTCTTGCCTTCGTGAACGCGGTTGGCCCGGGCAATGGCCTGCATCAGGGTGTGCGCCTTGAGCGGCTTGTCCAGGTACAGGGTGGAGAGGCAGGGCACGTCGAAGCCGGTCAGCCACATGGCGCAGACAATGGCGATCCGGAAAGGATGTTCCGGCTCCTTGAAGGCGTCGTCCAGGGCCAGCCGTTGCATATTCCTGTACTGGGGCAGGCTGCGCATGGACTCGGGCAGGTCCATGCCCTCCTTGATCAACTTTCGGTAAGGTTTGATGTCCAAATCCCATTTTCTGAATTTTTCCACTTCGCCCTGTTCTTCACTGACCACAACGGCCATGCGCGTCTGGCGCATCCACTCGATCTGACGGAGCCGGTATTGTTCGTCCTGCTCGTCCGCGGCTGAAGGCAGCTCCTTTTCCAGCTCACGAATACGCTGCTCCCAGTAGAATCCGATCAGTTTGTGCATCCGGACGCAGGTGATCTTGTCGATGCAGACAAACATGGCCTTGCCGGATTCCCAGGCCGAGGAATAATGGAGCACGAAATCACGGGCCACCTGGTCCAGCCGCTTGCCGTGCGTGATGATGTGGTAGTCCCGACTCAGTTCCTGCTCCAGGCGCTGTTGCACATCAATGTCGTCAATTTCCAGCTCTTCCAGTTTCGTGGCGATCCGTTCGTTCAGGTCGTTGACCGCCACGCCCAGCTTGTCTCCCCGGGCGTCGTAGTACAGCGGGACCGTGGCATGATCCTCCACGGCCCGTTGAAAGTCGTAAGTCGAGACATACTCCCCGAACACGCGCCGCGTGATCTCGTCGTCCGTGAACAGGGGCGTGCCGGTGAACCCGATATAGCTGGCATTGGGCAGCGCGTTGCGCATGTTCAGGGCCAAGGTCCCGTACTGGGTCCGGTGGGCCTCGTCCGTGATCACGATGATATCACTGCGTAAGGTGTATCCCTCTTCCGGGGCGACATCCTTGTGGAATTTCTGGATCAACGAAAAAATATGGGACTTGTGCTGGCACAGCAATTGGCTGAGATTGTCTCCGCTGGACGCCCGGCACGGGTCACGGTCGCTGTCCACCACGCCGCATCCAGCACGGGTCACGGTCGCTGTCCACCACGCCGCATCCAGCAAAGGTCTTGTAGATTTGCGTGTCCAGGTCTTCACGGTCGGTCAAAACCAGGAAGGTGAAGTTGCCGCCCAGCTTGCGATGCACCTTGCGGGTGAAAAAGACCATGGAATAACTCTTGCCCGCGCCCTGGGTGTGCCAGAATACGCCCAGCTTTCCATTCCTGGCCTCCCTGTCGCGGACAGCCTGAATGGCCCGATTAACGCCCAGGAACTGGTGGTTGCGGGCCAGAATTTTCCTGGCTTGGCCCACGGATTCATCGAAAAGAATGAAATTTTCCACCAGGTCCATGAAATTGGCCTTGGCGCAAACACCTTTGAGCAGGGTCGCCATGTCCACGACGCCCGGCTCATCCTCTTCCAGTCGCTTCCAGTCGTGAAAAAATTTGTACGGACTGCCCAGGGAGCCCAGTTTGGCCTCAATGCCGTTGCCCAGCACGATCAGGGCATTGTGGTGGAACAGGTGCGGTATGGTGTCCAGGTAGTCCTTGTAGTTGCGCTCGTAGGCGGTTTGCAGATCCTTGTAGACGTTCTTGCACTCCATGAAGAGCAGGGGCAGGCCGTTCACAAAGCCCACGATATCAGCCCTTCGGCGGTACAGGTCCCCGCGCACCCACAGTTCGCGTACGCAGAGAAAGTCGTTATTCAAGGGCTCATTGAAGTCGAACAGGCGCAACCGCCGGCGTTCCAATTCGCCCTTGGCATTGCGAAAGCCTACCTGCACCCCGTCGCGGAGCAGGTTGTACTTCTCACGGTTCGTTGCCAGGAGTGATTGCGCCGCGCTGGTGGTCGTGATCTGGCGCACGGCCTCGTCATAGGCAAGGTCCGGCAAACCTGGATTCAGCTCCACCAGCTTGGCTCGCAACGTTCGGGACAGCACCACATCACGGTCCGATTCCCGGCCCAGCAGACTGTTCGGTCCAAAATCCTCGTTGTTGTAGGCGTACACCGACTCCCAGCCCAATTCCTGCTCCATGAACTCGGCCGTGGTCTGCTGGACCAGGGTGTCTTCAGTGTAGCTCATCAATCAATCCTTTTCACAAAAGCCTGGGGGATATCGACACTTATCAACATTGCCGGCATTGATTTGGCGAAGCATAACCATTTGTTTTTCATAACAAATGGCTGTTTGTGGTCGATTCGGGCAATTGTATTATGCACTATTTGGGGGATTTTATGTCGATACTTTTATCCAACTGCCCAATATCTTCTGCCGCGGTTATCTCCTCTGTGTTCAACATTTCCCTTGGCCCGCAGCCGATCCAGAGCTGATTTCACCTGCCGTCGTTTAATCTCCTCTCCGATCCGATGATGGATTTCCCCGATCGCCGATCCTGGATAACGATTGAGATCTTCCAGGACCAAAGCTTCCAGGCGGTGCGGCTCAATTCGGGCGAGGCTGGTTTGCGAGGGAAATTCAAGCCGCCGTAAAAGGCCAGGTGCCACAAAATATCGAGTGCCTTTGGTTCTGCCTGTTTGATTCACAATTTCAAGCCGTTGCAAACGTCCAAGCCAAGGCTTTAACGCATCAGTACTGCCAAGTTCCAAACTTGCAGCCAGTTCGTTTGCCGTCATGCCTTCGCTGAGCGCCAGGACGCCCAAAGTAATGCGCTCGCGCTGGGTCAAACGATATCGTGCATCCACGGCGGTCAGCATTTTCATCACTTCAGGTTTCAGGATTCGCCTTTGAATGGTCACCTTGACCCAGTCTGCCCCTTCCTCCAGGAGAGGCATGGCCCGGCCTTGAGAAAGAAGGCGGTCGCAGATCAGATCGTATCCGCTCCCTTCTCGCTCCATCAAGCCAAGATCGTGAAAAACCCTGGCCAATTCGTCGTTGCGGCGGCGACTGGCATGAAGAATGTTGCGCGGCGTCACCCCCAGGGGCAAACGTCCCGGATTGATTACCTCCAAATGCTCCGGATAGAGGTTGATAAAGATATCGCCACGCTGGGTGTAGGGCCGATGGACCAGGGCGTTGACCAGCAGCTCCCGCACCACTTTTTCATCGTAGGCGGGCACGTTGCGTCGATACAATCCTTCCGCAACCTCGTAGGATTCACGAAAATCAGGGATTTCTCGCCAGATGGCATCAATCAGCTCAATCGGCGACAGTGCATGATCGTCCCACACCCATTTGTTGATCTTGTTGTTCAGTTCGTCATACTTGATGGCCTGCACTACCGGCGCTGTTCCAAGATTGCGGCGCTGTGCAGCCGTTCCCAGCAGAAGGACGCCGAGGTTGGTCAGATTGGTCTCCAGAGAAAGGCCATAATGGCACAGTAGTTCATCGGCGCTTTTTTCCTTGACCGACTCTTTGACGCGATTCGAGGACAGAATGGCCGAGGCAAAAGCCTCCACTTTTTCGGAATCCAGTTCTTTGTGGGAAACAAAGCTGTCCATTGTCTCCCAAGGGCGTCCTGGCCGTTCGTTGGCCAGCCGCAAGACATCATCACCCAGCACGGGTTGGCAGGAATCGCCAACCCGCAGGTAGTAGCGGCCATCGCTGGTGGAGGCGACGCCAAGGGAACGATGAATGATAAGTTCAAGGTATTCCCCGCCGTTTTCGGAACGCTGCGGGATTGGCAACACCTGAACATTCACGGTCAATTCTCCAACCCGTTTTTGAATTTTTTCCGGCAAGGTTGGGACAATGCGCTGACCTTGTGGAGGCTCAACCTCGCCTTCCTCGATGCCGATCAACAACCTGCCGCCGCTGCCGTTGGCAAAGCACACGCAGTCCTTGGCAATCTCCTGCCAGGCTGGATTCTTGCCGGTAACGACCCTGAGCGACTTGCGGTCTGTATGCTGGTCCTCATGGCTCATACCGCCACCTCTCCGTTCATCAGCTTGGGGAGGAGGAGATCGCGGGCTTTGGCGAGTTTTTCGATTGTTTGTTGAAGATTCGCAATCTGAAGATCTATCGGGAGCACATGCTCCATGAACATCGCCGCGATTCGATCTGTCGGCTGCATAAGCCCAACAGAATACAGGTCTTTTTTGGTAATCGCCGCAAAGATCGCACCGCCGCCGATCATGTCTTCTTTGAAAAAGTGGCTCTTGAGCGCGTAAAAAAGATAGTTTTGTTGATCACAGATCGACCGGATCGCCGCGAGACCCCGGCCAATGACGATTTTATCTGGCGCTATGTTTATGCGCCCGACAGGAGCTCTCACACTGAAAAGTATGTCGCCGGGTTCCGCGATGCGACTTCGGACTGTGCAATACGTCTCACGCGAGGGGAAGCGAACTCCAAAATTGGTCACCCCCTGATGAAACGGCAGCCCTTTGCCATCCTGGTTGTAATAGATGGACTTGGGACTTTGCCCCATCGTGATGTTGGCAAGTTCGCTTAACGGCTTTTTTCCCCACCCCTCCGGCACACCATCCACAATCTTGAGGTGCTCGTGGCCTGGAAAGCGAAGGTGAACGAACCATTCCTTGTAGAGCAGCCGCGCCGCCTGCTCCAGCAACTGAATCCGGCGGCGGTTGTTTTCGATGAGGTCGTCGTAGGCTGAGAGGACACGACCAATCTTTCGCTGTTCTTCAGGAGATGGAACAGGCACCTCGAAATTTCGCAACACTGTGAGGTTAATGTGCGGAACACCTGAAGAGGAGACAAAGCTCATTATACGTTCCGTCGCCTCACGTCCCGAAAAGTAATAATACAAAAACAGTCGGTCAGCCTTGGCCTCATCGACTGTGAGCTTCATCTGGCTTTGGGATACGACATATCGATCAGCAATACCATCTCTTGGAATAATAGATACCTGTCCAAGCGTTCCTCTCTGCGTAAAGACAAGATCTCCTGGCTTTGCCAAGTTGCTTGATAGGTCTTTGCGAACTTTCGATTCAGACACGAACACAAATTCGGTCATATCAATGTATCGACCATTGTTCATGTTCGAGCCACGGATGACTGGGATACCATAGTCCACGTAATCCTTTGTCGTGAGCTTTGATCCAAAAGGACCGCCCACGAAAGAATATGGCTCATTAGCGGCCAGCGATTCAAGCTTTAGCTTTGGCCAAGTCATACCCCCAGCTCCTCAAAATTCTTCTTGATCGTCGCGGCCAATTGCACCGCCTCGGCATTCAGGTCTTCCAGTTCCACATGGATTTCCCGCAGGGCTTCCTCGAAGTCAAAGCCATCCTCTTCCATTTCCGGGGCCACGCCCACATAGCGGCCTGGGGTCAGGCTCCAGTCGTTGGCCGCGATCTCGGCTAGGTCCACCAGCTTGACCAGCCCTTCTACATCGCGCAGTTCGGCCTCCGGGAAGCGTTCGGTCAACCATTTGGCCTGCTTCCAGAAATAGCGGACCTGCTTGAGCTGTTCCACAACCACAGCACGGACTTCATCCGCGGCCTTGCATGCGCGGTTGATCTCGCGGCCTGCCCAGACCTCGCTGTCGCGGGCATGACATTCGTTTTCGCAGGTCTCGATGAGGCGACGGGTGAGTTTGAGCAGCAGATCAATCTGCTTGATCAGATCGCGGCTCTGTTCCGCGATGGGCGCTGCGATATTATCCTGATAGTCACGCAACCCGGCCATTGTGCAATGATCCGTCTCATTCCAGTGTCTCATCGCATCTGAGCGGAAAAGATCGAAACTTGCAATTTGCTCGGATGTTTTTTCAAAAGCGTCAAGGTAATCACCAATCAAATCAGAGTGTGGTGAACCTTCTTCTATCTCTTCCAAAAAAGGTGAGATCAATTTGTCGAGCTTTTTCTGGATGGCAACAAACTCAGGCAGAGGTTCACATGACTGGTGCTCTGTTTCCAACAGAAAGCAATCCGCCGCGGAAAAAGCAAACCGGTCCAGGTAGGCGGCGACCTGCTCAATGAATCGCTCAGTTTGGCCACGGTAGAGCCAGACAATGGCCAGGATGTTTTTCTCCTGCTCTGGCGAAAAATCATAAATCTTGCGTGTGACTTTCCGATAGATGTTCCTCGCATCGATCATCAGCACCTTGTCTCGGTGCGCTTCGGGCTTGGCCCGGTTGAGAAACCAGAGTTCGCAGGGGACGGTGCGGGTGTAGAAGAAGTTGGAGCGGATGGCGATCATGATGTCCACGTCGCCGGTCTCCACCAGCTTCTGGCGGACTTTGGCCTCGTCGCGGCCCGCGCTGGAGGCCTGTGAGGACATCACAAAGCCGGCCCGGCCATGCTCGTTCAAGTAGCTGTAGAAGTAGCTGATCCAGATGTAGTTGCCGTTGGAGACCTTGCCCTTCTTGTTCACTCCGGGCAGGCCAAAGGGCAGGCGGGGATCGGTCTTGACCTTGTCCGCGTCGATCTCATCCACGTTGAAGGGCGGGTTGGCCATGACGTAATCGGCCTTGCCCAGCAGTTCGTGCGGGTCTTCGTAGTAGGTGATGGCTCTCTTGATGTCGCCTTCAAGACCGTGCACGGCCAGGTTCATCTTGGCCAAGCGGATGGTGGTGGCATTTTTTTCCAGTCCGTAAAAGGTCAGCCTGTCCACCGGGTTCTGCCCCTGCTCCTCAACGGTGCGGGCGCTCTGCACGAACATGCCGCCGCTGCCGCTGGCCACATCGAGCAGAATACCGCCCTGCGGGTCGATGACATGGGCAATGAGCGAGACCAGGGACACCGGGGTGAAGAATTCGCCGCCGTCATGGGCCTTCTGGTCCGCGAACTGAGTCAGGAAGTATTCGTAAATCCGCCCGAACACGTCGCCGGAGACACGTTTCAGCTCCTCCGGATTCAGGGTGCGCAAAAGCTGTCCGAGGACGGGATTGCTCAGCTCCTGGTATTCGCTCTTGGGCAGGACGCCGCGCAGGCTCTCGTAGTCTGCCTCGATGGATTCCATGGCGTCGATGATGGCCTTGGCCCGGTCCTGGCTGTCTGGCAGAGCGACAAGATAGTCGAACTGGGCTTCAGGGCGCAGGTAAATTGAGCTCTTCTGGGAGAAATCCTCCTTGGTCAGAGCCCGGGCCTTGCCTCCGCGTGTGGGCAGATTGGCCTCGATGGCATCCTTGACTGCCAGAAATCGACTGTAGGCATGCCGCAGGAAGACCAAGCCCATTACGGGCAGAAAATACTCGTTGCTGGCGTAATTGGAATTCGCCCTCAGCGTGTCCGCCGCGCTCCACAGCCGTTTTTCAATCGCCTCAATGTGCTCCAGTTGGGCCAAAGTGTTGCTCCATTTTTTGGGAATCAGACAGGATTAAGAGGTTTTGTCACAATATAGATGTAGTCGGAAGGAATGAAAATCGTCGTCATTGGAAAAAACGGTTCACGATTGGTAGCTGCAAGGGATAGCCAGAATGTGTGTTTCCATTTGTCAACGATCTTCCATGGCTTGGTTATCGCCAGTAAGGGGAGTGGGTCAAGGGATCGTGTCTTTTCGAGCAGATGATTTTTTATAATGGAGAGGACATGAGGGGCAAAATGGGAAAGATTGAGTCAAGATATTCACTGATTTTTGGGAGGCCAGAGGCAATATAGAAGGGATATTGGCATATAGGCCTGTCCTTCCCCTGTTTCAATGTTAAACTTATACCGCTAATAACGTGCAGAGGTGCTGATGCAAGTTTCAAAGTAGGAATTGATCGTGACAAAAGTGACAAAAATCTTTTCAGCACTAGTTTTGTCACTTTTGTCACGGTGTTCCGGGTTTTCAGATTTTGCTTTCCATATCGATTACGCTGCAAGTCTCATGTTTTCACTCCCAGCAGTTCAGGCCGAGTTTCGTACCGTGGTGATGGCCGCCCAGGTCCGGGGGCAGAAAGTAGAGGCCGGATATATCCGCGCTCGTCCAGAGCTTCCAGGCCGGGGCGCAGGTCGTCCATGCAGCGGAATGTGTCAATGAAAGTGAGACAGCCAGGTCCATAAAATTAGTGTAGCGTTTTCATCATGGTTGGAGGGTTGATCCAGACCGCTTCTTGGGGCCGGAGGATTTTAGGCAGTTCAGGAT
>DSBL01000156.1 GCA_011049455.1 Desulfonatronum sp.
CTTGAGGCTGTCTGGGTAGCATGGCAAAGCCCTCCATGAAAAAAGTGGATCAATGGGCTTTTGGTGCCATAACACAAGACAAAAATCAACAGAATTTAGTTTAACTTGCGTTGTAGGGATAATCATACGTCTCCTCACCACCAAGACGAATCTTCACGTATGGCTTCGTGCCGTAATCGTCAAAATCGCCCGCTTCAGCCCCTCCAGCAAACCCCAACACCAAAACCAAGCCCATCATTAACGGGACCATCCATCCCCTCTTCAGCATCTCGAACCTCCTTGCTCGTCTTACCAGTTGATCAACAGATCAAATATCATGCCGATGGCATGTATTCACGAATTGTGCCATAATTTTTATTACATAAAAACGGAAAGTTAAGGGGTAAAGATGCTCCGCACACAGGGGAAGTGTAAGATTCTCCGACAAGCATTGTTTGCCTGTTGCCGCGGCAACTCCATGTGTTATTTGAAGATGTTGCCTTTCTTGATTTTCATTATCAATTTTCATTATATTGAAATTCTTATATTTCCAATTTTCAGGCCAGTGTAAGATTTTCCGACAAACCCCGTGTTTTTGCCCTTATAAAGCATGGCGAGCGCATCCAAGAAACCACTCAAGGGCAGCGGCTGAAAAAAATTCGTCATGATTTCAATTGGATGAGCATGCAGACAACGTTGCGCAACAGTGTAAGATTTTCCGACACGCCCCTGGCCCGGGGAATGCGGCGCCCGTGGTCGCAGCGGTTTGCAAGGGCCTTGCCGGGCATGACCTGTTGATCTTGGCGCGCAGTTCTGCCATGACTGACCCGCTGGACAACCAAGGAGCATGGTCATGCCGGTTCGCCGGAAAACACGATGGGTATGGGCTTTCGCGGTCATGGGGGTTCTTCTGGGCATCCTCATCTTGCGGGCCGCGGCTTGGGCCGCCGTGGAAAACCAGGGGCCGGAACGGATCACCTCCTTTGTCAGCGACATCGCCATAAACCAGGACGCGAGCATCATTGTCACCGAGACCATCACCGCCGTGGTCACGGGTGAAAAGATCAAGCGCGGCATCTACCGCGACATCCCCACCGCGCTTGCCGGCCCCTTCGGGACCCGTCTGGAGACCGCGCTGGACATCCTCTCCGCGACCCGCAACGGCGAGCCTTCGCCCCATCATATCGAGCGCCGAGGCGGAGCGGCCGGCACCCTGAGGATCTATTTCGGGGAGCAGAACATCTTTCTGCAACCCGGCATCCACGTTTTCCAGCTCGTCTACCACAGCCAAGGGCAGCTGCGCTTTTTCCAGGACCACGACGAACTCTACTGGAACGTAACCGGCAATGACTGGGAGTTCGTCATTGAACAAGCCTCCTGCGCCGTGCGCCTGCCGCCGGGCGCGGCCCTGGTCCAGCACGCGGCCTATACCGGCCCGCGAGGCGTCCGGGGCACGGATTTCATTGTGGACCTGAAGGATCCCGCCCGGTTGGAGTTCTCCACCACGCACCAGCTGCCCCCGGGCCATGGCCTGACCATTGCCGCGGCCTGGCCCAAGGGTTTCGTCCAGGAGCCCACGGCGGCCCAAAAAGCCGCGTCCCGGCTCTTGGCCAACGCCCCGTCCGTGATCGGCCTGACCGGAATCCTTCTGCTGCTCGGCTATTATCTGTATACCTGGAACGCCGTGGGCCGCGACCCGGAAAAGGGCGTCATCATCCCCCGCTTCCGGCCTCCCGGGGACCTGTCCCCCGCGGCCATGCGGGTGGTCATGAACATGGGCTTTGACGACAAGGCCTTTGCCGCGGCCATCGTGAACATGGCCGTCAAAGGGTTTTTGTACATTTCCGAGGAAAAGACCGCGGTTGCCAAAAAATTCAGACTGACCCGGACCAAGAAAAGCAAGGAGGAAGCCCAGCTCTCCCGCGGGGAAGCCGCCCTGGCCTCGAGCCTTTTCTCGCGGATCGTCAGCGAGGTCGAGCTGGGCCGGTCCGGCCAGTCCGCCCTGCGCAAGGCCCGCGAGACCCTGCGCGGCCTGCTGACCCTGGAGCACGAAAAAATCCACTTCCTGAAAAACCAGAAGTACATCCTCGTCGGCGCGGCCGTCACCCTGCTCACCCTGGGCGCCATGGGCCTGTTCGCGCCGGACAGGGAAACCGCCCTGTTCATGGCCGCGTGGCTTTCCCTGTGGACCATCGGCGTGTTCTTCCTGGTCTCCAGCGTCGTGGCCGCCATCCGGTCCGGGAGCCGAGGCGGCGCGATATTCCTGTCCCTGTTCGCCCTGCCTTTCATCCTCGGTCAGGTTTTCGGCCTGGTGGTCTACGCCATGGCCGCATCCTTCGCCGCGGCCCTGGCCATGCTGGTGATGATCGGCATGAACGGGCTGTTTTACGTGCTGATGAAGGCCCCCACCTTTGAGGGTCGCAGGCTGATGGACGAAATCGAGGGATTCAAGCTCTATCTCGGCGTGGCGGAAAAGGACCGCCTGGACATGCTCCACGGGCCCGAGGTCACGCCCGAGGTCTTTGAGCGCTATCTTCCGTATGCCATGGCCCTGGACGTGGAAACCCGATGGGCCGAACGTTTTGAACAAGAACTGGCCCGAACCGGACAAAAACCATCCAGATACGATCCGGCCTGGTATCGCGGCCCGTCCTTTTCCCCGTCCGCCGTCGGCGCCTTTGCCGGGGCCTTTGCCGGCTCTTTTGCCGGGGCCCTGTCCTCCTCCACCTCTTCGGGCAGCGGCGGAGGCGGCTCCTCGGGCGGAGGCGGAGGCGGAGGAGGCGGCGGAGGCTGGTAGAACACCGCCGCGGGTCACAAAGGAAACCCATTCGCGGAACATGGCGTTCGCCCCTGACGCCCGGCTTGACACCATTCTTCATGGACAGCTTCTCATCCGCGGCGTATCATAAGCATTCAAAAAACGCGGCATGAAAAAAAGCCGGCCGGTGCGCCGCACGCAACAGCCATAACACACCCGAGGGCATCATGGCCTTGATCCAACTCAACGACGTTTCCAAGTCCTACCAGGTGGGACAGATCTCCCAGCCCGCGCTGCGTAACGTTTCCGTGGACATCGAAACCGGCGGGCTGGTCACCTTTGTGGGGCCGTCCGGCAGCGGCAAGACCACCCTGCTCAACCTGATCGGCTGCATGGACCGGCCCAGCTCCGGACGGATCACCGTGGACGGAAAACGCGTGGACAATCTGGGCCGCAAAGCGTCCGCGGCCTTCCGGGGCGCGCATCTGGGATTCATCTTCCAGTCCTTCAACCTTTTGCCCGTGCTCACGGTCTACGAAAACGTGGAATATCCGCTGCTGATGATCCGCCGCGCCCCGGCGGACCAGCGCCAGGAGCGGGTCCTGCGCATCCTGGAGGCCGTGGACATGGCCGGGCAGAAAGACAAGCTGCCGGACCAGATTTCCGGGGGCCAGAAGCAGCGCGTGGCCGTGGCCCGGGCCCTGGTCACCCAGCCCAAGGTCATCCTGGCGGACGAACCCACGGCCAACCTGGACACCGAAACGGCCAAGAAGATCATCGCCCTGATGCGCGAAATGCGCGACGCCTTTGGCACGACCTTTGTCTTCTCCACCCATGACCCGCGCATCGTGGAGCAGGCCGACGTGGTGCACACCATCGTGGACGGCCGGCTCGTCTCGGATTCGGATTTTGCCCTGCACAAATCTTCGGGAGGGGCCGACCATGCGTAGTTTGTTCAAGATCGCCCTGCGCAACCTGCGCCGCTACACCCGCCGCACCCTGCTCACCTCCCTGCTCATCGTGGTCGGCGTGGTCATGGTCCTGCTGTTCTCCGGGCTGGCCGGCTCCTTCAAGTCCACCATGATCGGCCTGATCACGGATTCCGGGCTCGGCCACATGCAGATCCACCGCCGCGGATTCGTGGCCTCCATCGACAGCCTGCCCCTGAACCTGAACATGTCTCCGGAAGGGTACGCCAAGGTCCTGCAGACCCTGGAAGCCGAGCCCGAAATTCTGGCATCCGCGCCGCGCATCAAGCTCGGAGGAATGCTCAGCAACTACATGGACACCACCAGCGTACGCATCTCGGCCGTTGACCCGGATCGGGAATTGGCGGTCAGCCCCGGACTGTCCGGCAGGCTGATCCAGCCACTGATCAACGCTTCCCTGCTGGCGCCCGGGCAGGTGATCATCCCGGAACGCCTGGCCAGGGGGCTGAACATCGAACCGGGACAGAACGTCGTGCTGGTGGCCACGAACAGAGACGGTTCGGTCAACGGCGGCCAGTTCGAGGTGGTCAACCTGATCGAGGACGTCCTGGGGCCCCAGGGCCGGGATGCCTACATGCACATTGATGATGCCCGAACCCTGCTGCGCATGGACCAGCAGGAGGTCACCGAGGTCATTCTCCGGGTCCGTGATTTCCAGCGCCTGGACCGGGTCGCGGCGGCCCTGGAATCGAAACTGGCCGGATTCACCACCAGCCAGGGCGCCCCGGCTTTTGAACTGCACACCTGGGCCAAGTTGTCGCCCTTCGCGAACATCGCCAACATGATCGACGTATTGACCATCACGGTGAAGATCGTGATGATCGCCATCGTGCTGATCAGCGTGCTCAACGTGATGCTCATGTCCGTATTCGAGCGGGTTCGGGAAATCGGGACCATGTCCGCCATGGGCACTGCTCCGAGGACCATCTTGGGTCTGTTCGTGATCGAGGGCGGACTGTTGGGGCTGTTCGGCTCCATGCTCGGCGCCGGTTTGGGGTTGGCCGCCCTGGCCGCCATCAAGGCGGCCGAGGTGAGCATTTCCTTTGCGCGCATGGACAACCTGGTCTTGCGGCCCTCCATTGATCCTTGGGAGGTGGCCGCGATCCTGGGCATCGTGGTCCTCGTGGCCGTGCTGGCCGCACTCCAGCCGGCCTGGAAAGCCAGCCGCATGGACCCGGTCCAGGCCCTGGGGCATGTCTGACGCCGGCACATGTCAACCATCAGCAGCCCCAAAAAACCAGATATACATTCGGAGGTCGTCAATGCATCGCCTGACCTGCTCGTGCATCGCCCTGTTCTTCCTGCTCTTTGCATTCTCCACGGCGCGGGCCATGGACAAAGAGGAGCTGCTCAGGACTATTGACCGCAATCTGGCTCCGGAAACCCACGAACAATACCGCAAGATGATCAACATCGAGCCGGACGGCTCGCAACGCGAGTTTGTGCTGTACACGGTCAAAAAAGGCGCGGACAAGGTGGCGTCCCTGTTCCTGTCCCCGGCCAGCGAGCAGGGCCGCAGCACCCTGCGGCTGGGGGAAAACATGTGGCTGTACATCCCCAACGTGGGCAGGCCCATCCGGATCACCAGCCTGCAGTCCGTGACCGGAGGAGTGTTCAACAACGCGGACATCATGCGCCTGGACTTTCACGTGGAATACGACGTTCAGTTCATGGAGGACCGGGGCGAGGTCTTCTTTCTGGACCTCAAGGCCAA
The DNA here is from genome assembly GCA_011049455.1 of Desulfonatronum sp. Lineage (GTDB taxonomy): Bacteria > Desulfobacterota > Desulfovibrionia > Desulfovibrionales > Desulfonatronaceae > Desulfonatronum. The sequence goes on from DSBL01000156.1 coordinate 5,441, forward strand.
GAACAAGACCGTGGCCTACGACCGCCTGGAAATGACCGTGGACAAGGCCAATCTGGTCCCAATTGAGGTGAAATGCCTGACCGCCGCGGACATGCTCATCAAGACCCTTTATTTCAAGCAGATCACGGATTTCGGGAACAATATCGTCCGCCCGGCGGTGATCGAGACGGACAGCCCGCTGCACCAAGGCTACCGCTCGGTGATGATCTTTTCCCAGGTCAAACCCCGCGACCTGCCCGACGAGGTTTTCACCCAGAACTACATGCCCCGCCTGGAGGGGCTGCTGCGGTGAACAAAAAAAAGGGACCGGGTTCGCCGACCACCCTGGCGTCGGCCCTGATCCTGATCGTGGTGTTCAGCTCCGGAATCTGCACCGCGGAAGACCTGCCCTACGACCTGGACTTTCCCCTGCCGGAAATCCAGGCCTCGGCCCCGGTGCAATTGGGCGGAACCCTGGAATTCAAGGCTGTTTCCCGTCTGCTGGACCGGGGCTCCCTGCTTTATAAACAGCGGTATGCGGACAGAACCAGCCGGCCTCAAGACGCCTCTGAGATCGGCCTGACCCTGAAGCCCGAATTCTCAACCCGCGGCGATCCCCTGACCCTGTACCTGCGCCCGCGCATGGACCTGCGCTGGAACAGCGAGCACCAGCCCGCCACACACCGTGACGAACCCTCGGCCGAACTTTTCCCCTCCAGGAGCCTGTGGTCAGGGGCGATCCTGGTGGAAGAGGCCGTGTTCAGCATTCGGCCCAGCCACGGCCTGAGCCTGGACGCGGGCAAAAAGGTCGTCAAATGGGGCAAGGGATATGCCTGGAGCCCGACGGCCTTCGCGGCCAGGCCCAAGGACGTGGACGACCCGGATAAGACCCGGGAGGGCTACGTGCTTGTCGGCGCGGACTGGATCAGGAGCATGGACGGCCTTGTGACCACCCTGGGCCTGAACCCGCTGCTGGTTCCCGTGGACAGAAAGGTCAACACCGACCTGGCGGACCGGGACACCGTGCTCTTTGGCGGCAAGCTGTCGCTGCTGGCCTGGGATACGGACATCGACCTGCTCTTTCTGGACGGCCATGGATTCGACCAGCGCCTGGGCCTGGCCGCGGCCCGCAATCTGGCCCCGCACTTCGTGGTCCACGGCGAACTGGCCCTGCGCCGCGGTTTTGAGCGGCCCCGGGCCGGCGCGGACGGCACCATGAAAACCGAACGCCGGGACGCCGTGAGTCTGTTGCTGGGGTTGCGCTACGTGAACCGCCACGACACCACCTTCATCCTGGAATATCTGCACAACGGCGAGGGGTACGGCCGCGAAGACATGCGGGCCTACCATGACCTGATCGCCTCGGGCGCGGCGGCCCGGGAACACGGCAAAGACGACGGACTGCTGCGCGCCGGCCGCGCCGCGGCCCCGCTGTACAACAAAAGCAGCGCCATGCGCGACTATGTCTACCTGCGCATCATCCACAAGGAACCCTTCAACATCCTCTACTTCACCCCGGCCTTGACCGTGATCTGCAACACCGCGGACAAAAGCCTGACCCTGAACCCGGAGGTTGTCTGGTCCCCGCGGCAGAACCTGGAACTGAAGGCCAAGCTGGGCCTGCCCATGGGCCGGGGACGAACGGAGTTCGGGGAAAAAATGCACCATGTCAGGGCGGAACTCACCCTGACCCGGTATTTCTGAAAAATCCCCGCGCAGTGCTGCAGAACGCTTGATCCCAGGGCAATGACAACCAAGAGGGAGCCGTGGTTTTGCCATGGTCTTGACCACGAACCCGGGACACCCCGCACCAATGACCTTGACCAATGAAAACACCGCCAACGCCGGCGCAACAATTCCCTGTTGTTTTCACCAGCATCCCGGCATGACCCCGCCCGTCCGGGCGCAACCGTCCCGGCGATTGCCGGTTGATCCGGCCCGTTTCCACAAGCCAAACCTCGAGCTTGCCCTGGCCGTGATCATCGGCCTATGATCGCATCACGCCCAACCATTGAGCGGAGGATGAATCGACCATGGAACACCACCCTTGTCAGGATGCGAAGCAAACCCCTATCCTGCGCCTGCATGTCTGGTTTGAGGTGGACACGGGCCATTTTTTCGGCCTGGGCCGCGCCCAGCTTCTGGAGCGCATTCAGCAGCACGGTTCCCTGCGCAAGGCGGCCGAGGAAATGCACATGTCCTACCGGGCCGCCTGGGGCAAGATCAAAAACTCCGAGGAAGTCATGGGAATCAAGCTGGTGGAAAAGGTCGGCGGGAACAAGTCCGGTTATCGGCTTACCAACGAAGGCCGCCGGATCATGGAACAGTTTTTCGCCTGGTACAAGCAGCTGGAAAAGACCGCCCTGCAAAGCGGCGGGGAAATGCTGCCCTGGGAAGCGCGGCGCTTCCGGGCGGACGACTGACCTGCTTCCTTGTCCTTGGCAATGCCCCGCTTCTACGCAATGTCGTAAGACTTTGCCGATGCAGGTGACAGGACCTCATGGATCAATCAAAGACATTTGCGTTGCATTCCGCCAAATAAGATCGCCATGGACTTCCTGATCAATCCGGCCCTGGCGGTCATTGACATGCAAAACGATTTTGTCCTGCCCGACGCCCCGGCCAGGGTGGCCGGGGCCGCGGCAACCATTCCGTCGATCCAGGCGCTGCTGGACCACGCCCGGAGCAGTTCCTGGCCGGTGGTGCATGTGATCCGGGAACACCAAGCCGACGGCAGCGACGTGGAATACACCCGGATCGACCTGTTCCGCTCGGGCCGAGGTCTTTGCGTGGCCGGGGGCAAAGGGGCGCAAATCGTGGACGGGCTGGCGCCCGAACCGGGCGACCATGTGCTGACCAAGCAGCGCTTCAGCGCCTTTCTGGGCACAAAACTGGACCTGCTGCTGCGCCGGCTGGGCGTGCGGACCCTGGTTATCGCCGGAACCCAGTATCCCAACTGCATCCGAGCCACGGCCACGGACGCCCTGGCCCGGGACTACCGGGTGGTCGTGGTCACGGACGCCTGTTCGGCCCAGACCGAACGGATCGCGGCCAACAACATCGAGGATATGCGCAATATGGGCTTATCCTGCCTGACGTTGCAGGAAGTGACCGCCCTGCAAACCGGAACGGAAAGCTGACCTACCTGCAGCGGCATGGGAGACGACAGGGGCCGCTTCCAAGCAATTGGCTGCCTATGGAAACAACAGGCGCAGTCATGGATTGCGGTTTTCACCACGTATTGAGGAGGTTGGAAGCGGGCAGGTTGAATCCCTCTGCCTTGCTGCGCTTTGGAATCCGGATCAGAAGGCCGGGCATCGGCGCTGCGCTCGGCACCCCCCGACATCCACTGCTTGAGCAGCACGCATTGCCGCCGCGCTGCATGCGGCGGCAACAAATCGCTCAAGCGGTATGCACAACCTCCGCATGGAACGCTTCGCGTTCCTGCTTCCGTGTGCATCCGCTTAGCTCGGCATTAGATTTCTCGAGAGAAGAACGATGAACAGAGAAGAATGTATGATGTCCCTGCAAAAAGTCTAGAAACTAATTCAATTTAATGAGTAATTTTTACTTGCATAATGCACTATAGCAATGATATATGAATCAATAAAAAAGAGGTCATTGCTATGCTAC
>DSBL01000108.1 GCA_011049455.1 Desulfonatronum sp.
CTGAAAATGATATCCCGGGCGGCCATGCCAAAGGCATATCATAAAGCCCTTTGTGACGCCAGCCCAACCACCTGTTTTTTGAAATTTTCGCGAGCCTATTTCAAAGCGCTAAACTATTACAAAACAGAAAAAAATTACTTTGCCGTTGCGTATTTTTAAACACTATTGATGTAAAACAACGCTGCACTTTATGCATCTACCCTGCTGATATTTATTGACATTTTTTACATTAACATTTCACAATCAAAAAAGTGTCCATGCTTGATTTGCAAGAATTACTCGATCGCCTTGTTCTGGAAAACCGATTTTGGTGCCATCAAGGAAAAACAGCCGCCTATATCCCGGAACTGTCCAAACAGGATCCAGCATTGCTTGGCATCAGCGCTTGCGATATCCACGGCCGGATCTGGAATGCAGGCGACTGGCAGAAGCCTTTCACCATCCAGAGCATCTCCAAGGTGGTTTCATTTATCTGTGTATTACAGGACAATTCCTTTGACGCGCTGACCAGCAAAATCAGCGTCGCGCCGTCGTCCGATGGGTTCAACTCCATTGTGAACCTGGAAACGAAAAATGAGCACCGGCCCTTGAACCCCATGATCAATTCCGGGGCCATTGCCGCCATATCCCTGGTCCGGGGAGCGACCCTGGAAGAGAAGTTCCAAAGAATTTTCTCCATGATCAAGATCATGGCCCACAACGATGACCTCCTCGTAAACCAAGCCGTTTATCTCTCGGAAAAACGAACCGGAGACCGGAACCGTGCCCTGGCCTACTTCATGAAAAGCACCGGCGGTATTGACGTTGAAGTGGATGAATTGCTGGATGTGTATTTCCGTCTGTGTTCCGTGGAAGCGGCCTGTCCAGACATTGCCCGCATGGCGGCTGTTCTGGCTTGTGACGGCAAGTCGCCCTGGACCGGAGCTTCCCTTTTTGCAATAAAAACCGCCCGGATCGTGAAGGCGGTGATGACCACCTGCGGGATGTACGACGGATCCGGAGAATTTGCCGTGGATGTCGGCATGCCTGGCAAAAGTGGCGTCGGCGGAGGCATTATGGCTGTTTCTCCGCGACGTCTGGGCATTGCGGTTCTAGGACCTGCTCTCGATCAAAAAGGCAACAGCCTGGCAGGCTGGAAAATGCTCCAACGACTGTCGGGTGAACTGGATTTGCAGATATTCTAGACAAATAAGAGGCTTTGCTTTTTTCCGGGCCCATTAAGCGCATTTGCATTGATCGCCAGCCCGCTCATCCACAAAAACAAAGGTCCCACAACCCGTTACGCGATTGAGCGTTACGCCAAACTCAAAAAAATAGTTGCATGCAGACATTCTATTTGGGTGTAGCCGCCTTCCTTCTGCTGACCATGGTCGTGGGACTTATCCGGATTTTCCGAGGACCTCGCCAGGAGGACCGGCTCATGGCCATGCAGCTGTTCGGGACCACCGGCGTGGCCGTGCTTCTCCTGCTCGCCGCGGCTTTTGACGCTTCGTCCATGCGCAACGCCGCACTGATCTTCGCCGTGCTGGCCGTGCTGGCTGTGGCCGCTTATGCACGCGGCCCGAACAGACGGGAAAAAGAAATAAAATAAAAAGTTTTCCCGCATGCTGCGCTTCGCTTTTCAGCGTTGTCGCACTGTTATGATGATACGTGCTGACTGAAAAAAGGAGAACAATGCGATGCACATCCTGGCAGTTCTACTTTGCCTTGCGGGCGCGTTCTTTTTCCTGGCCGGCACCGCGGGCCTGCTCCGCTTCCCTGATTCGCCCAGCCGCCTGCATGCCCTGACCAAGGCGGACAATCTGGGCCTGGGCCTGATAGTCCTGGCCCTGGTGGTCACTTCCAGCTCTCTGGCCGTGGCCTTGAAGGTGATCCTGGTCTGGCTGCTGGCCCTGGCGGCCAGTACCAGCATCTGTTTTCTGCTCGGGCAGAGCATGCTCCGTCAGGACCAAAGGCAGGATCAATGAGCCTGGCGCCGATTTTCGACATCCTGCTGATCACGGCCCTGCTCCTGGTCAGTTGGCGATTGCTGGGAAACTCCGACCTGTTCCAGGCCGCCGTGCTGTTCATCTCCTTCGGACTGTTTCTCTCCCTGGCCTGGGTCAGGCTCCAGGCCCCGGACATCGCCCTGGCCGAAGCCGCGGTGGGCGCCGGGCTGACCGGAGCGCTGCTCTTCGCGACCCTCAAAATCGTGGAGCCAAAACAAGGCAGGTCCAAAAACGGTGCCCAACCAAAATCCTGCCGTCTGGACCGCGCCGCGGAATGCCCCGGCAGGATGCATTATATTCTCGCCTCGATCTTTGTCCTTGGCCTGGCCGGGTTGTTGCTGACCGCGGTCTTCAGTCTACCCGACACGGCAAACGGGCTGGCCGGCCTGACCTCCGGCTTCCTGGCCCAAAGCGGTGTCGAACACCCCGTGACCGCGGTTTTGCTCAATTTCCGGCTGTACGACACCTGGCTGGAACTGGGCGTGCTGCTGCTGGCCCTGCTCGGCGTGCTCGGAACACGAGACCGGCTGGGACCGCAAAACGTGACCGCTGCGCAACCGCCCAATCCCGTGCTGTCCTGGCTGGTCCGGGGCTTGGCCCCTTTCATGCTCTTGGCCACGGTCTACCTGCTCTGGTTGGGGGATCACGCTCCTGGCGGGGCCTTTCAGGCCGGCGTGGTTCTGGCCGCAACCCTTGTCCTGCTCTGGCTGGCCGGTCTGGGTTCCGTGGTGCGCATGCCGCGCCATGCCTGGCTGTTCTCTCTTGTCGCCGGCTTCAGCGCGATGCTGGTGCTGGCCCTCTGTACCACACTGGCACCCGATGCCGTTGCCCTGGCCTATCCTCAGAGCTGGGCCAAAGCCTTGATTCTGCTGCTGGAATCCGTGGCAACCATATCCATTGGCGTGATCCTGGCCTCCCTGACCGTGCTGGTGCTGGCGGGGGAAGGCGAGGCGAACGGCGCTGGGGCTGCTGAAACTGATGGGAAAAATGGAATGTAGGCCGGAAAAGATGACGACCTTTCACCTCTATTCTTTCGCCGCGATGCTCCTGGCGGCCCTGGGCGTGTACGGGTTGATCACCCGCCGACATCTGCTGCGCAAGGTGATGGCCCTGAACATCATTGCCGGCGGGGCGTTCCTGCTGCTCATCAGCACGGCCTACCGCAACCAGGGCGCCTTTCCGGACCCCGTGCCCCATGCCATGGTGCTCACCGGAATCGTCGTGGCCATCAGCGCCACGGGTTTTGCCCTAGCCCTGATCCAGCGCATCCAGAAACAACTAGGGCAGCGCCCGGACCAGGAAGCTGGCGACGAAAACCCGGACCAGACTGAAACGTCCCGGAGCGGCCCATGACCCACATGCTCTGGGTGGTGCTCCTGCCGTTTCTGGGTGCGCTCTGCTGCCTTATCCTGCGGGGCCGGGCCGTTGCCGGGACCGGCATCTTGTTTTCCCTTGCTGTGTTGGCGGTTTGCACGAACCTGCTTCCCGGGATCTGGACACAGGGCCAGATCCGCGTCGAACTGGGCGGATGGGCCGCGCCCCTGGGCATCGGCCTGCACCTGGACGGTCTGGGAACCTTTTTTTTGCTGCTTACGGCAATAGTAGGCGTATTGGTGGGACTGTATGCCGCAGGTTTTTTTGCCCAAGATAAAAAACACAACGCCATGGGGCGTCATTTCTGGCCCATCTGGCTGCTCCTCTGGGGTGGATTGAACGGGGTCTATCTCTGCTCGGACGTATTCAACGCCTATGTTTTGCTGGAGGTGACCGGCCTGTCCGCAGTGGGTCTGACCGTGCTCTCCAAAACCACAGCCTCTCTGGTTGCCGGGCTGCGCTATCTTCTGGCAGCCATGTTCGCTTCCCTGATGTATCTCTTGGGCGTCGGCCTGCTCTACGCCGCTTGCGGTCAGCTCGATTTTGTCCTGCTGGGCCAAGACATGACGCAGAGCCCGGCCACGCTCACGGCCTTCGGATTGATGGTCTTCGGACTGCTGGTTAAAACCGCGCTGCTGCCGTTTCATTTCTGGCTGCCTCCGGCCCATTCCAGCGCTCCGGCCCCGGTCAGCGCGATCCTCTCGGCCCTGGTGGTCAAGGCCTCCTTTTTTTTGCTGCTGCGCATCTGGTTCACGGTCTTTCCAGCGCTAACAGGCCAGGCCGGATCATCGCCCGTCTTGCCTCCCGGCCTGTTCCTCGGCTTGCTGGGCGGATTGGCCGTGCTCTGGGGATCGCTCCAGGCGGTTCGCCAAATCCGCCTCAAGCTGCTTATAGCCTATTCCACTGTGGGTCAGTTGGGCTATCTCTTTCTGATTTTTGCCCTGCTCAGCGTGTCCCATGGAGCTGGCGGAGGGCCTTCCGGCGCCACGGACTGGACTGCGATGGCCTGGACCGGAACGGTCTTTCACGTCTTCTCCCACGGGCTGGCCAAGGCGGCCCTGTTTCTGGCCGCGGGATGCCTGGCTCTGGCCATGGGCACCGATGACCTGAACGCCATGCGCAACATTGCCGGGCGGATGCCCGTGATCACCTTTACCCTGGCCATGGCCGGGGTCAGCCTGATGGGACTGCCGCCCAGCGCCGGGTTCGTGGCTAAATGGATGCTTCTGCGTGCGGCCCTGGCCAGCGGACAATGGTGGTGGGCCGTGGTCATCATCCTGGGCGGACTGCTCACCGCGGCCTATGTATTCAAAATCCTGGCCTATACGTTCGTCCCTTCCCAGGACGAGACCGTCCCGCTGCGCCCTGTGCCCCCGGCCATGACCCTGACCGCCCTGGCCCTGGCCCTGCTTTGCGCGGTATCCGGCTTCCGGGCCGAAGAGGTCATCGCGCTGCTTCCCCATGGCTTGGATGGTTCACCGCTCTCAGCCCAGGGAGGGTCGCCATGAGCATGACCTTCTGGCTGCCGCTGATCGTTCTGTCCAGTTCCCTGGTCACGGGGCTGATCATCTTTGTCCTGCCTGAGGAACGCTCCAGAGTGCGCACGATGCTGAACATGGCCGGGGCCACGGTCAAGGTAGCCGGGGTTTTCCTGATGGCCTGGGGGCTTCTGGCCCATGGAATTGCCTATGAGGTCCGCTTCACCATGGGCCTGGGATTCGATTTTCTGCTGCGGGTGGATCTGCTCTCCCTGGCCTTTGTCTCTTTGTCCAGCAATCTCTGGTTCCTGACCACCCTCTATGCCGTGGGCTATCTGGAAGGCTCGGAGAACCGCAGCCGGTTCTTCGGCTTTTTCAGCCTGTGCGTGACTGCTTCCACGGGCGTGGCCCTGGCCGGAAACCTGATCACCTTTTTCATTTTCTACGAATTCCTGACCCTGGTCACCTACCCGCTGGTGGTGCACAAAGGCACGCCCCAGGCCCTGGCCGCGGGGCGGACCTACCTCTGGTACGCCATGAGCGTCGGGGCCGTGCTTTTGGTGGGCGTGGTCTGGCTGCAGGCGCTCGCCGGTCCGTTTGATTTTGTCTCCGGCGGGGTCCTGCATGCCATGGAACATGCGCCCAGGCAGGAATTGACCGTGATTTTTGCCCTGCTGATCATCGGATTAAGCGTGAAAAGCGCCCTCGTACCCCTGCACGGCTGGCTGCCCGCGGCCATGGTCGCGCCCGCGCCGGTCAGCGCCCTGCTGCACGCCGTGGCCGTGGTCAAGGCCGGGGCCTTTGGCGTGCTGCGCGTGGTCCTGGACGTCTACGGCAAGGACCATGCCGCGGCCCTGGGCCTGCTCACCCCCCTGGCCGTGGTGGTCGTGGCGACCATCATTTTCGGCTCCCTGCGGGCCTTGATGCAAAACGACCTGAAACGCCGCCTGGCCTATTCCACGGTGAGTCAGGTTTCCTACATCGCCCTGGGCGCGGTGGTCCTCGGGCCGCTGGCCACGGTAGGCGGGCTAGCGCACCTCGTGCATCAGGGCATCATGAAGATCACCCTGTTTTTCTGCGCCGGGATCCTGGCGGAAAGCCGGGGCATCCATCGGATTGATCAAATGGACGGGGTGGGCAGGGCCATGCCCCTGACCATGACCCTGTTCACCATTGCCAGCCTGGGCATGATCGGCGTGCCGCCCATGGCCGGATTCGTGAGCAAGTGGTACCTGGCCCAGGGCGGCATTCAGGCCGGACAGGACTGGGTGGTGGCCGTGCTGGCGACCAGCAGCCTGCTCAATGCCGCCTATTTCCTGCCCATGCTGCATGCGGCCTGGTTCAAGCCCCTGCCCTTCAAGCCAGACCCCGAAACTTTGTCGCGGGGCATTGTCCATGGACGCCTGGAAGCCCCCTGGACCCTGCTTGTGCCTACCCTGGCCACGGCTCTGTTCTCCCTGGCCGCCGGGATGTTCGCCGGATGGGAATGGAGCCCTTTGGGCGTGGCCGAAAAAATCTTCGCCGGGCGGGGAAGCATGCCATGATCTGGATACTTGTGGTTTTTTTCCCCTTGCTCTTGGCCGGATTGCTGAGCATTCCCGGGTTGCGCGGCATGGTCTGCAGGCACGGACCGTGGATGGCCTGCTTGCCTGCCCTGGTCCTTGCCCTGTCCGGACCAGGCGCGCAGCCTGGCGTGTTTCCGTCCCTGTTTTTGGAAACATCCCTGCATTTCGGTCCATACGGCCGAACATTTCTCCTGCTTACTGCCTTGCTCTGGACAGCCGCCGGCGCTTTTGCCGGATCATACTTCACTGCAAAAGATTCCAGCCGCTTCCGCTTCGCCCTCTTTTTCCTGCTTACCCTGTGCGGCAATCTGGGGCTCTGCGTGGCCCAGGACCTGGCTTCGTTCTATGTCTTTTTCGCCCTGATGAGCTTTGCGGCCTACGGCCTGATCATCCATGACCGCAGCGAAAAGGCCCTGCGCGCCGGCCGGGTCTATCTGACCATGACCGTAATCGGCGAGGTGCTCTTGGCCTCGGCTTTTTTCTACGCCGGATCCATCGGCCTTGACCGGCCGATTCTCCTTTTCTCGGAAATCGCCCCTGCCCTGCCAAGTCACGTCCACGGCTCATTGATCCTTGGACTGGCCTTCATCGGTTTCGGGATCAAGGCCGGAGCGCTCTTTTTGCACATCTGGCTGCCCCTGGCCCATCCGGCCGCGCCCATCCCGGCCAGCGCCGTGCTCAGCGGCGCCATGATCAAGGCCGGCCTGCTCGGCTGGCTGCACCTGTTCGCACCCGGCGAAAACATGGGCAGCGCCCTAAGCGGCGCCTGTACCGACTGGAGCATGACCCTGGCCTGGCTGGGACTGGCCGCGGCCCTCTACGGGGTGGCCTTTGGCCTGGGAAAACGCGACCCAAAAACGATTTTGGCCTATTCCAGCGTGAGCCAGATGGGCTTGATGACCATGACCCTCGGATTTACCCTGGCCCCTACCGCGGCAGGGGCCGAACAGATCCTGTCGGGGCTGCTTCTCTTTGTCCTGGTCCACGGGATGGCCAAGGGCTTTTTGTTTCTGGGCGTAGGCCTGGCCCGGGCCGCGGGTCGGGCGACCCCGCGCGGATTCCTGGTCCTGGCCGGGCTGGGCCTGTCCTCCCTGGTTCTGGCCGGACTGCCCTTCACCGCCGGGTCCGTTGTCAAGCAAGCCCTGAAACAGGGCGCGACCCTGTTGCCGGGGGGCTGCAGCGGATTGTTCAGCGCGATGCTGCCCGTTACAGCCACGGGCACATCCCTGCTCCTGGCCGTTTTTGTCTGGCGGGTCCGCGAGCAGATGCCCGAGGCGGATGAACGCATCGGGCCTGGCATGGCCGCGGCCTGCACCGGCCTGCTGGGCCTGCTCCTATTCGCGGCGCCTCTTGCCGCAAATGTCTTGCCGATGGAACAGGGCCTCTTGATGACCGGAAAGCACTCCATTCTGGACGGATTCTGGCCCATTGGCCTGGGACTGCTGGGGGCGGCGGCCTTTCTGAAGTCACGCTGGAGCAACCGGGATCAAAAAGGTCTGGACGACCTCATCCTGGAAAGCCTGGAGCGCGCCCTGCGGCGCTTGCATCAGCGCTGGAAGGCCAGCCGGCTCTGCGATCCGGCCTGCGGTCGGATCGACCTGGTGGCCTGGTCCGATCGCATCCTGCAAAGCCGCTGGATGCGCACCGTCCCGGACAGCCTGGAACAGCGGCTGCTCTACTGGCACACCGCCGGCGTGCTGTTCATTTTCCTGCTGATGATCTTTATTTTCACGGCCTGGCAAAACTGAATGATACGATGGACATCCTATGATCAATAGGCCTCGTTTTCCATTCATTCTGTTCCGCACAGCACTGATCAGATTGCTTATGTTCGGCCTGCTCTGGTGGGTGCTCACCGAGGGAGAGCATCCCTTGTCCTTGCTGGGCCTGGCCGGCGTAGGGTCCGCCGCGGCAGTGAGCATGTCCGTGTTTCCCGCCGGGACCTGGAAATGGCGTTTTGGCCCGCTGATCCGCTTCATCCCCTTTTTCCTCTGGCAATCCCTGCTCGGCGGCCTGGATGTGGCTTACCGGGCCTTGCGCCCGAAAGTCGACGTGCAGCCGGAAGTGATCCGGCACAGACTCGTCTTGCAACAGGAACCGGCCCGGGTCTTTTTTCTCTGGGTGATCAGCCTGCTGCCCGGCACTGCGGCGGTGGGCCTTCACGGGGACGAGACCTGGGTCCATGTGCTGGACACGGACCTTGGAGACCCAAAAAAACTTCACGATCTGGAAACGCGCATTGCCGAGCTGTTCGCGGAAAAGTGACTGGAACGTCCATTTCCCCCACGTAACTGCCAAGCACAATTTGCATTGCCTTGAAATATTCAACAAAACCACTAGTGTCCGGAACATAGCCCAATGGCATTATGTAACATGTTGTTTTCAAATTTAATTTTGCGATTATTGCGATTTATCGACTTGAAGCCCAATCAGGTTATTCGTCAGCCTTTTGGAATA
>DSBL01000009.1 GCA_011049455.1 Desulfonatronum sp.
AATATCCAAATGGCAATCAATCTCGTCCAGTGGGTCCAGACCAAGAATTACCGAGCGTACATCTCACACAGAAAGCGTCGGATGAAGAAAAAGGAAAACAAACAACTTTCGTTGTAGGGTTAAGCAACAAAACGACCGTGAGCCTGTTCAGCGCAAACGTCCACGGAAAAATCGTCGCAGGCGAGCTGAATCTGGGGAGTCTGCAGTCCTATATTGCCAACCTGTCGCAAATCCAGCCAGGGATTGTGACTTTCATCACAGACGCCTTTGGCACGGTTATCGCCCACCCAGACCAAATCGTGGTTGAACAGCAAACCAACCTCGGACACTTGGCCCCGATCAGTCAGGGCATTGAAGAACATGCCGGCTTCATCGGCATCCACCGAGTGCAGGGAGCGTGGTATCTGTTCAATGCCGCGAAAGTTCCCAGCAGCGCATGGGTGATATTCAGCTCAAGCGCGGCCGGAAGGCAGTTGGTGCCGCTTGGTGTGGCCCTGGGCATATTCATGTTCTTGTTGTTGTTTTTGTTGATCGCCGCGGTCTGGCTGCTCAACCGCAAGCTTGGCCAGGATGTGTCCAGACCGTTGGAGTCCTTTATCCAGGCAGTGAACCATCTGGAAAAAGGCACGCTCGTGCAAGTTGACAGTGGAACGGGAAGGACATTCGTGGAACTCGGTGTCCTGCGCCAACGTTTCACCGAAATGGCCGAAGCCATCGTGCGACGCGAACAGTCCTTGCGCGAAAGCGAGGAGAAATTTCGCCGGCTTATTGAAAATCTGGGCAAGGAGTACTTCTTCTACCAGCGGGATGTCGATGAGGTCTTCATATATCTCAGCCCATCCATAGAAGCCATGCTCGGATATGCTCCCCGGGAACTGTTGGGACGCCACAATTTCGGAGGGATCATCACCCCCGGCCTGATCAGCGAGCGGGCCCGCGAAAGCTCTATGCGCACGCTGGAAGGGCAGGAGTCGCAGGCCCACGAGATTGAGGTGCGCCACAAGGATGGAAGCATCAAGCTGTTGGAGATCGTTGAAGTACCGGTAAGGGATTTTCAGGGATCTATCATCGGCCTGGACGGCATTGCCAGGGACATCACGGAACAGAAAAAGGCCAATGAAGAGCGCCTCGGCATGGAGCGCCAGTTGTTGCACTCCCAGAAACTGGAGAGCCTGGGAGTGCTTGCAGGCGGCATCGCCCATGACTTCAACAATTTATTGGCGGCAATTCTCGGGAATTTGGAACTGGCTTTGCACCGGAGTGAGCCGAATTCGCCGTTGCACGCCCGTATTCTTCAGGCATTCAAGGCTGGTCAGCGCGCCGCGGAATTGACGCGGCAAATGCTGGCCTATTCAGGCAAGGGACAGTTTCTCGTGCAAGAGATCGACCTCAGCGACCTGGTCCGGGAAAATATCGCCATGCTTCAGGCTGTCATGGCCAAGACGGTCACCCTGAACCTTCAGCTGGCCCCTGATCTGCCGTTTATCATGGCCGACGCGGGTCAGATCCAACAGGTCACCCTGAACTTGATCACCAATGCGTCCGAGGCCATGGGCGAGCATCCGGGAACCATGACCTTGGTCACGGGGGTTATTGACTGCAACGCGCAGGATCTGGTTTTGAGCCGCACCCAGGACAAACCCCGGCCGGGCAGATACGTTTTTCTTGAGGTGCGCGATTCGGGCTGCGGCATGGATGAACAAACCAGCCAGCGCCTGTTTGATCCTTTTTTCAGCACCAAATTTACCGGACGGGGCCTGGGCATGGCCGCGGTACTCGGTATTGTGCAAAGCCATCGCGGGGCCATTTTTGTGGAGAGTGAACCGGGCAAAGGAAGCATGTTCCGGGTGCTGTTCCCGGCTGTGGACGGGATCACGGCTTCGGGCGCGCCGCACGGTGTCTTGAACAATGAGCCGGACCCGTCCGGCGCGGTGGGCGCGGTGCAGCCGCCCCCGGGCTCCGGGCTGATTCTGGTGGTGGACGACGAGCCCATGGTGCGTGAATTATGCGTGGAGGTTTTGCGCTTCCTGGGGTATCAAACCTTGCAGGCGGTCAACGGCGAGCAGGCCGTGCAGCTTTTTTGCGAACACGCCCATGAAGTGCGCGGCGTAATTCTGGATTTGACCATGCCCAAGATGAACGGCGTGGTCGCGTTGCAGGAAATGCGCAAAATCCGTCCGGACGTCCACGTCGTCCTGTGCAGCGGCTATAATGAACAGGAATCCATCCGCAGATACCTTGCGGAAGCCACCACGAGCTTTTTGAAAAAACCGTTCTCCCTGAAACAACTGCAGGCCGAATTGGAGAAGATGCTTGCATGATGGGTTGACATTTCCTTCTTTCGCCAGCTGCAAAACCGCTCTTGCCATGTATTATTGGACCCTGATCCGCATGCCGTGTTCCAGGTTGCGGTCCGGATGCACGACGACCACGTCCCGTTCTTGAAGTCCGGAAAGCACTTCGCTGGCAATCCCGCCTCGGCGCCCGACTTCCACCGGGCGCAGTGTTGCGCGTCCTTCCTCGGCCAGGAACACGGCCCACTCGGAATCTTGCCCCTGTGCATGGCGAAACAAGGCGCTGGTGGGCACGCGCAAAGCCTCACTCTCTTCCCAGAGGACGAACCGGGCATTGACCCGGTAGCCGTGACCCAGTCTGGCCCATTGTTCCTGTTTGCCGACCAGGTCCGCGATAACCAGCACCCGCTGTTCCTCCACGCCCAGGGCCGATATTTTCGTGAACCCCACGGGCTCGATGCGTTGCACTACGGCCTCCAGAGGCTCAGGCTTGCCCCAGCGCTCCAGGAAAACACGCATGCCCGGTTCCAGGCGCACCGCGTCCGCGGAGAGCACATCCACCTCCACCTCCAGGCCCGCGGGGTCCCCGATTTCCAGGATGGGTTCACCGGGCTGGACCACTTTTGCACTCTGGAAATGCCGTGTCAGGACGCGCCCGGAAACCGGGGACGTGAGCTCAATCCGCCCGGACGCCCCAGGATCCTGACCCCCGGCAAAAGCCAGGGCGGTCCGGGCCGCGGCCAGGTCGTGCTCCGCTGTCTTGACCCTAAACAGGGTTGAACGATGCCTGGCCAGGGCCGCGTCGGCATCGGCCCTGGCCGCGTCCACCACGTTGAAAGCCACAAGACCCTCTGCACCGAGCGGCTGCAAGCGGCGATACTCCTCCTGGGCGAAGCGGGCCGCGGCCTCGGCGGCCACGGCCTCCTCCCGTGCCTGAGACACGGCGCTTTTCGCGGCCTCGACCAGGGCTCTCGCCTGGGCCACGGAGCGGACGTCCAGGGTCGGTGCGGCCACAGCGTCCAGGATCGCCACCACATCTCCTTCCTGGACCGTGTCGCCAACATCGAGCAGGATGCGGGCGGCATGGCCGGTCACGGGCGCGGAGATCTCGTAGCTGTCCCTGACCCTGGTCCGGCCTTCTTCTTCGATGGTCCCGGCCAGATAGCCTCGTGACACTGCTTCGGTGTCCACCAGCAACGGCGACGGCCGCAAGCCCAGGACCACAAGCGCCGCGACCCCGGCAACCAAAATCAGGATGAAGATGTGTCGTAGCCTGTGCATGGGGCAATCTCCAGAAAAAACATGTTGCAGTCAACCAAAGCACGTTGGCTATCAGGGCGGATTTGTTTTCACGGTCGGCTCACCCCGTTATGGCCGAATCGAAACTCCCTCACAGGCTTCGTATCATCAAGCCGTTGCATAATGAAAACAAAATGTTGCGGCAAGATGCTCGGCAACGGCTTGATGAACGATGCCTAGCTCGGTCAAACAGTCGATCCGGCCAAAACGGGGCAAACCAGCCTCAATATTTCAGGTGATGAGAGCAGAACATATTTGTCCTTCGTTGGCTATTCCTTGGTCTTGAGTACCTCCACCAGGTCCAGTCGGCCCAGGCGGCGGGCCACGATCAGTCCGGAAATCAGGGACGAGACCAGGACCACCACCGTGGAAAAGGCGAACACCCCGGGCTCGATGATCAAGGGAATGCGGTACAGGTCCGACTCCATTCCCTTGACCAGGTAGGCCGTCAAACCCCGGCCGATGAGAAACCCGATGGGCAGGGCTGCGACGGTGATCAGGGCCATTTCCCCGAGCAGGATATACCCGATCTCGCCCCGGGAAAAGCCCAGAACCCGCAGGCTGGCCAGCTCCCGGGAGCGCTCGGCCAGGGCGATGCGGGCGTTGTTGTAGATCACGCCAAAGGCGATGCTCCCGGCCAGGATGGTCGAGAAAAAGGCAAAGATGAGCACGGTGTCGGCCATGGAGTCCATGAAGTTGGCGATGGCCGTGTTCCGGTCCGTGATCCCGGCCACGCGCGGCGAGTCTTTCAACTTGCGCAGGATTTCCTCCCGGTATCCGGCGTCGATGGCCAATAGCGCCCCGGACGCGGCCTGCCCCTCGCCCAGCAGACGGCTCAAGGCCTCCATCTCCATGTACGCGGACACCCCCATGTATTCCTTGATCAACCCGGCCACCGGGACCCGCACCAGTTGCCTGCGGCCTTCGAGCACGTCCACTTCGAGCAGGTCTCCGGGACTGATTCCAAGCATCTCTGCCAGATAGTCCGTGAGCGCCACGCCCTCTTCGGGCAGGGCCAGTACGTTTAAGTCCGCATCCAGGATGCGATGCAGGTCCCCGCCGGCGCCGACGCCTTGCAACGCGGTGCGGAAGGTGCGGTGGGCATGACGCAGCTCCACGGCAGCGCTGCGAAAGGGCTCCACGAGATACACGCCTTCCAGGGCCTGCAAATCATGCACGACCCGGTGGGACGTGGGCTCGGTGAAGGTCACGGTCAGGTCGTCGCGCTGGCTTAAGCCGAACTGCACGGCCAGCATGTAGTCAATGGCGCTTTCCTGGAACCGGCCGACCATGAGAATGCCGCAGGCCATGGCAATGCCCAGGGCGGAGAGCAGGGACTTGACCGGCCGGCGTTCGATGTTGCGCAGGATCATCCGGGTGGGTTGGGAAAACAGGGCTTGCAGTCCGAACCGTTCCAGAACAGTGGGTCGGAAGGTCGGCGGCGGCTCCGGCCGCATGGCCTCGGCCGGGGGCAGGCGCACGGCGCGGCGCACCGCGGCGATGGTCCCCAGCAGCCCGGCGCCGGTAGAAACCGCACAGCCGATCAGTATCACCCGCGTGGAAAGGACGTACTCCAGAAAGGGAAAGCGGAAAAAATCGCGGTACAGCTCGGCCATGCGCTGGCCGAACCAGACTCCCCCGGCCATGCCCAGGGCCACGCCCAGAAACGTGATCAGCAGCACCAGCTGCACGTAATGCAGACCCACTTCTCGATTGGCGTAGCCAAAGGCCTTGAGCACGGCGATCTGCTCGCGCTGGGTGCTGATCAGGCGGCTGAAGACCACGTTGAGCAAAAAGGCGGCCACGCCCAGGAAAATGGTCGGAAAGACCTGGGCCATGACGGCCAGCTGGTCCAGTTCCAGGGAAAGATAGCGATGGGAGATCTGGTCGGAGCGGTCCACGGCCTTGAGCCCGCCATAGGGCGCCAAAAGGGCGTCCAGCCGGTCCAGGATGTCCGCGGCACGGGTCTCGCGGGACAAAGCCAGGACCAGATCGTTGAAGGCCCCGTCCATGTCAAAGGCGTGGGCCAGCTGGGAGCGGTTGATCCACAGGATGGCGTAGCGCTCGAAATCCGGGAACAGATCTCCGGGCTTGATCTGGTAGATATGTTCCGGGGACAGGGCCACGCCCACGATCTCCAGCTCTTGGCGGCGGCCGTTGATCACCGCGGCCAGACGATCTCCAGGCGCAAAACCATGGGCATCGGCAAAGGCCTCGTTGACCACGATTTCCCTGTCCCGTCCGGCCTCGGGCAATCGGCCCTGGCGCAGGTACAGCCTGTTCAGGTCCGCGTTGCGTCCGTCCGGCAGGGATAACAGCAAGGCCGTGGCCGGATCGTCGTATCCGGGGATGTCCAGGTTGGCCCCGGCCGCAATCCGGGTTTCCACGTGACGGACCCCGGGAATCTCGGCCACGGCCTCGCGCAGGGATTCCGGGGCCCGTTTCAAGGAGGCGAACACGTCGCTGAAGCGGTGTTCCTGGTAAAAGGCGTCCCGGGTCAGGCGCAGGGATTCCAGGCAGGACAGGGACATGACCAGGGTGGCCACGCCGCCGGCAATGACCACGGCAATGGCCAGGGCCTGTCCGCGCATCTGCCACAGCTCACGCAGCAGCTTGCGGTGCAGTGCCCTCACCAGGACAGCTCCCGGGGCGCGGCCTTGGTCTGGTTCTTAATAATCTGGCCGATGCGACCGTCGCTTAAATGAATAACTCTGTCGGCCATGGCCGCGATGCCCGCGTTATGGGTAATGACCACGGTGGTGGTGCCCAGCTCCCGGTTGATGCGTTCCAGCACTTCCAGGACCTTGATGCCGGTTGTGGAATCCAGTGCCCCGGTGGGTTCGTCGCACAGCAGGACCGCCGGCCGCTTGGCCACGGCCCGGGCGATGGCCACCCGCTGCTGCTCACCGCCGGAGAGCTGGGACGGAAAATGATCCAGCCGGTCCTGCAGGTTGACCAGGGACAAGGCCTCCTCCGGAGTCATGGGATCGTCGCTGATCTCCGTGACAATGGCCACGTTTTCCCGGGCCGTGAGACTGGGGATGAGGTTGTAGAACTGGAAGACAAAGCCCACGAAGCGGCGTCTGAACCGGGTCAGGTCCGCCTCCCTGGCCCGGACCAGGTCCAGGCCGCCGTAGAACACCTGTCCGTCCGTGGGAGTGTCCAGACCGCCGAGGATGTTCAAGAGCGTGGATTTGCCGCTGCCAGAAGGCCCCAGCAGCACCACCAGCTCCCCGGAATACAGGTCCAGGTCCACGCCGCGCAGGGCATGCACCTGGACCTCGCCCATGCGGTAGACCTTGGTCAGCCCGCGGGCCTTGAACACGGTGGCGTCAGGGGCGTTATGTCGGTTCATCAGGCTGAGGGGTTTTGATATGGGATTGACGGATTATTATGGTTCACACACCGCGGCGATGCCGTAGGCGCAACGCATTCCATGCTCCGGCGATGTCGACCGATTTTTTGGGCACACATGATTTTGGGCACCCGCAAGGAGGTGCCCCTACACGTTGGGACTCTTTATACCATCCATTTTTCGGTTGCGTATTCCGCTTGCGGCTCGCGAATTCCATTGGATCGAGAACTTGGGTACCCCGAAAAGTTGGGGGGGATAAACAGGCTGTCCATTTCCCATTGCGCCGGATTATTGCTGATATATTCCCGGATGCGGTTCAATTCGGATTCATCGCGGACAATGTGTTCCCAGTAATTGCGTTGCCATAATTTGCCGGGAAACGGCGACCAACCGTATTGTTTGACGCCACGGATATATTCGTTCGTGGCCATTGTTTTAAACCATTGCACAGCACGATGTAGGGGCGAACCTGTGTGTTCGCCCCGAATATTTTCCGCCGATGCACGTCCCCCCGTAGGGGCAGGCCTATGTGTCTGCCCGTGCGTCTGTGTCTGGCCATTCATTCGTCCGTGTGTCTGCCCCTGCGTCCGTCCGTGTGATTGCCCGTGCGTCCATCCATGCACCCGCCCAAAACCACATGCCCGTACATTTTCAGGGGACGCCGGTTCATTTTCAGGGCGGACACGCACAGGGCGGACACGCAGGTCCGCCCCTACGTTGACCACGACGACATGAACATGATTGGGCATGCAAACGAATGCATCGCATTGGATATCTGGATATTTGTTTTCCAATTCCGAATACCATCGGTGAACCATTGCCCCGCATCATTCAACCGCATCGCGCCATCCACGATTTCCCCGAACAAACACCGCCGATCCTGGACGCACATGGTGACGAAATACGCCCCGGTCGTCCACGATCTTCACGGCGATGCGCTTGTTTCCGCCCGGCGTAAAAGGCAGGGACATCGTGCAAGAATCTTCTTTTGAATGAAAGTGAATCAAGGGGGTGATTCGTTCCGACAGTTGGCCGCGTATAGGATGGTCATTCGAGAGCAAGCAGCTTTAGCAAGTGCTCTTTATCCCGAACAATAGGATGATTCTTGAAGTGCTCGGCGATCTTGGCCTCAATTTCATGACGTTGCATTTGGTCCGTCGTCGTTGCCTCGGCCCACTTCCGGCCGGGGTGCATGGTGTCCCAGGGGGAACGTCTATTGGCGCGGGTCGTGGCTTTGTCTCCATGCTTGCCGATGCCGAAGCAGATTTTGATTTCCTTGTTC
Source organism: Desulfonatronum sp. (assembly GCA_011049455.1). Classification (GTDB taxonomy): domain Bacteria; phylum Desulfobacterota; class Desulfovibrionia; order Desulfovibrionales; family Desulfonatronaceae; genus Desulfonatronum. Next base: position 8,231 of record DSBL01000009.1, read on the forward strand.
CAGATGGGACGAAACAAACGAATCATGAAATCTTCCACCGCCGACTGCATGCCGGTTTGGATGGGGGACGCTCGAAAAAAGAAATCCTTCAAGGGCAGGTTCGCCTTGATCATGCTTTTCGTGTGTTCCCGAATTCGGGCGTGGAGAACGTTTCCTTGCTCCTCCGTGGTTTCGGCTTGAGGATTCTTGGCGTCGGCCTTGCCCACGTATATCGGCGTCTCGGTGCATGAAATCGGGAGATACGCCTGCTCCGATTTTCCGTGGTAATAGATGGCGTAGACCCCGGAGCCGAGAAAAGGGGAGTCGGCAAGGGAATCAAGAGAGCGCTTTTCCTGATTCGTGAAACTGAACGCGAAAAACTTGGCGATGCCGTCGGAGCGTCCAAGCGTGATGCCGATTCTCCCGAAACGGACCGGGGATATGTTTTCTCGGAACGCCGTTAATTCCTTGATCAACGTCCCGGACTCGACCACGACCTGTGTTGAGCGTTTTTAACACATTCGCGCTACATTTTTGCTTGCATAACATACTGTATTTGTTTACTATATCCTCCATTCGAAACATCGTGAAGTTACACCCAACGAGTGGAGGAAACC
>DSBL01000053.1 GCA_011049455.1 Desulfonatronum sp.
CTAATGGCAAAGGCCCACAAAGAGTGCGAATGGAAGCATGACTTATCGGGGCTGCTCAACAGGGCTCGCAGGCTAAAAGGTGGTCCGCCACGGCGGACGTTGACTAGCCTTCTCATGGAAGGAACCCAAAGTGACCGAGGACGACATCCGGGCCCTGATCCGGGAGGCCGTGATCTACGGGGAGGTGGAGCATACCGAGCGGGAGATTCTGGAACGGGTGTTCCAATTGGACGACCTCCAGGTGGGGGCGCTGATGACGCACCACTCCAAGATCATCTGGCTCGATCCGGACGATTCAGAACAGTCCAATCTGGAAAAAATCCTCGCTCATCCCCATTCCCGTTTTCCCGTGGCCCGCAGGGAGCCATTTGAGGTGCTGGGCGTGATCAAGGCCAAGGAATACCTGGGCGCCCGCGTTCAGGGGAAGGAAACAGGCCTGAATACGCATTTGCATAAGCTGGAAACCGTGCCTGCGACCATGCGCGTGCTGCGCCTGCTGGAGCTGTTCCGCAAGAAGGACCAGATGCATTTCGTCCTGGTGGTGGATGAATACAATGTACCCCGGGGCGTGGTGACCTTCAACGACATCCTGGAATCCATGGTCGGGGCCATCCCCACGGTCCAGGCGGAACCGGAACCCGCCGCGGTGCGGCGTGCGGACGGTTCCTGGCTCCTGGACGGATTCATGTCCCTGGAGGAGGTTCAGGCCCGGCTGGGCATCGAACGGTCGATGCGCGAAGAGGGGCAGGCCTTTGACAACCTGGCCGGCTTTGTGCTGGCCCACTTCGGCGACGAGCCCATGATGGGCAAGCATTTTGACTGGGAGGGCCATCGCTTTGAAATCGTGGATATGGACGGCAAGCGCATCGACAGGATATTGGTAGTTCCGCCGTCAAGGGGAAATGCAAAGTGAGCCGCGTCACCATCTTGCCGGCAATGGCTGCAGGGAACAAAGCGCCTTGTCAGCCAGCAAGGACCTGAACGTGGAGAATCCCAGCGCATCCTGCAGGACCTGGCCCTGACCAGTCCGTATCTGCAAATCGACAAACCCGTTGTGGTCATCATGCAGGAAAAACCCTGGGGCACGCGCTACCGCATCCGGGCCTATCCCGTGGATTCGCACCAGAAATTCCGTTTCACCTTGGACCTGATCATCCGGAGCAGGACAGCCCTGATCAAGCGTGATGTCGAATGCTGTACCCTGGCGCCGGACCAGGGCATTGGAGGTTTGTGATGAGCAAACAGGTTGAAAAAGAAACGGAGAAGAAGAAACAGGCCGATCAGGGCAAACATCCGCAGGCGCAGCCGACAAAATTCGGAACGTTCGGCGGGGTGTTCACGCCCAGCGTCCTGACAATACTGGGCGTGATCATGTATCTGCGCTATGCCGACGTGGTCGGCAATGCCGGTCTTTGGGCCGCCCTGCTGATTCTGCTTTTGGCAAAGTCCATAAGCATCCTGACCGGTCTCTCCTTGTCGTCCATTGCCACGAACATGCGGGTCAGGGGAGGAGGCGCGTACTTTCTGATCAGCCGCAGTCTGGGCGTGGAGTTCGGCGGGGTCATCGCCGTGTTCTTTTTCGTGGCCCAGGCCGTGGCCGTGACTATGTACGTGATCGGCTTCACCGAGGCCCTGCTCTCGGCCATGCCGGCGCTGGGCTTGTCATTCACCACAGTGGCCACCCTGACCAATATCGCCATCTTTGTTTGCGTGTACATCGGGGCCGGGTGGACCATCCGCCTGCAGTATATCATTCTTGTCGTGGTCCTTGTCTCCATCGGCTCCTTCGGCCTGGGGGCATGGAACAACGCCTCCATGGAAATCCTCCAGGCCAATCTGCAGCCCAGCTGGCTGGAGCATCACTCGTTTTTCACCATTTTTGCCCTGTTCTTTCCCGCGGTCACCGGCATCATGGCCGGGGTGAACATGTCCGGCGACCTGAAAGACCCCAGCCGATCCCTTCCGCAAGGCACGTTCGCGGCCATTGCCGTCACCGGTCTGATCTATCTGGGCATGGCGGTCCTGCTGGCGGCCGGCAGCTCGCGGACCGCCCTCTTGAGCGGCGGCTTTGTCCTGCGTGACACGGCTGTATCCGGGCTGCTCGTGTCCGCCGGGGTGATCGCCGCCACGCTGTCCTCAGCGTTGGGAAGCATGATGGGCGCCCCCCGCATCCTGCAGGCCTTTGCCCGGGACAACGTTTTCAAGCGTCTCCAGTTCTTCGCTCGCGGCAGCGGTCCCTCCAATGAACCCCGCCGGGCCATTGTGCTTACCTTCCTCATCGCCCAGCTGGGCGTCATGGCCGGCGACCTGGACAGCGTGGCCCCGGTCATCACCATGTTCTTTCTGATCACCTACGGCACGGTCAACCTGGCCTGTTTCTCCGAAATGAGGTCCCGCAACCCCAGCTTCCGGCCCACGTTCCGCCTGAACCACTGGACCTTGGCCCTGCTCGGGGCCCTGGGCTGCCTGGCGGTGATGGTGTTGATCAATGCTTTATGGGCTGTGATCGCCATTGCCCTGGCCACTGGTTTGTATCTGCTTATTGCCCGGGCCGAACTCACGGTACAGTGGGGGGATGTGGAAAGCGGAATGGCATTTCAGCGGGCACGGAAAGCACTTTTGCGCCTGGAAAAGGAACGTTACCACCCCAAGAACTGGCGGCCGTCCATATTGGTTCTGAGCAACGCGGCCTATAGTCAGCTCCATTTGGTGCAATACGCCTGTCAGCTCTCAGCGGACCGGGGCGTGGTCTCTCTGGCCCGGATCATCGCCGGCGAACTGGAAAATCTCTCCGCGCGGCGTCTTGAGGCGGAAAAAATCCTGCGCAAGTTCTTACGTGAAGAAAAACTCCCGGCCTTTCCGGTGGCCGTGGTGGATGAAAATTTTACCGAGGCGCTGAAAGCCCTGCTTCAGTGCCATGGCATCGGCGGCATGCGCCCGAATACGCTCCTTATGGGCTGGAGCAACGATCCTGACGACGCCAAGACCCTTTCTCTGGCCCTGGGCATCTCCAAAATGATGAAACGCAGTTGCCTGCTTGTCCGCTGTCGTCAAGAGGACAAGAAGCGATGGGACCTTCCCAGCGGAGCCATCAACATCTGGTGGACCGATACCCAGAACGGCCCGATGCTGCTTCTGCTCGGCTTCCTGTTGCGGGAAAATCGGGAATGGCGGGACTGTCCTTTGCGCATCCTGCGCCCGGTGGCACCCAAGGCCGATGTGCAAAACGTTGAGCAGGGAATGCGCAAGATGCTGGCAATTTCCCGGATCAATGCCGAAATCGTGGTGCTGCCCACGGATGAGCCGCTCAAGGCCGTTCAGCAGGCCATGAGCCCTTCAGCCGTGCTTTTTGCCGGTTTTGACCCTGTCCCGGAAGAGGAGCCAGCCTGTGTGCTTATCTCCAGCTTTCAGGAAATCATGGATTTGCCGGGAGACGTGATCCTGGTGCATAATGCCGGTGATATTTCCATTGAAGCGTGAACGATAGACGAACATATTTTGAGGTGACCATGTCCTATCCGGAAAACATCAGCACATTGCAGGGCGTTCATGGAATGCCCGAGGAAGACCGAAAACGTTTGCAACCGGTCATGGACCGTTTCGATTTTCTGTCCAATGAATACTATCTCTCCCTGATCGACTGGGACGATCCGGATGATCCTATCCGGCGAATCATCGTGCCCTGCGTGGAGGAGCTTGACCAGTGGGGCCATCTGGATCCTTCGGACGAGAGCAAGTATTCAGTGATGCGCGGGGTGCAGCACAAGTATGAGAGCACAGCCGTGTTTCTGGCCAGTGATGTTTGCGGCGGGTACTGCCGGTTCTGCTTTCGCAAGCGGCTGTTCATCCACCCGGAACAGCGGGAATTCCTGAAGGATCTGGACGCGGCGTTTGCATACGTTCGCGAGCACAAGGAAATCAACAATATCCTGATCACGGGCGGGGACGGGCTGATGCTTTCCACGTCCAGACTGGAAACAATCATGGCCGGACTGCACGCCATCGACCACGTGCGGATCATCAGGGTAGGCACGAAACTCTTGGCCTACAACCCTTTCCGGATCCTGAACGACCCGGATCTGCCCCGGCTTGTTCAAAAATACAGCCTGCCTGACCGGCGGATGTACTTCATGCTGCACTTCAACCATCCCCGGGAGATCACCGAGCAAAGCATGGAGGCATGCGACATGCTGCTGCGGGCCGGGGCCGTGCTCTGCAATCAGACCCCCATGATCCGCGGAGTGAACGACAATCCTGATGTGCTGGGCGATTTGTTCAACAACCTTTCCTTCATCGGCGTGCCGCCATACTACGTGTTCCTGTGCCGGCCCACCGTGGGCAACCTGCCTTTTGCCGTGCCCGTCGAAGAAGCCCACCAGATTTTTCAGGAGGCCCGAAACAAGTGCTCCGGTCTGGGCAAGCGGGCCAAGCTGACCATGTCTCACGCCACGGGCAAGATCGAGGTCCTGGCCTCCACCACGGACGCGATCATTTTTCGCTATCACCGGGCGGCCATGCCGGAACAAAGCGGCGAAGTGATCATCTGCAAGCAGAACCCCAAAGCGTACTGGTTCGATGATTATCAGGAAATCATGGAGGTCATCAGCCTGGGACAAGGATGAACCGCGAAAATTCGGCATTTCACAAGGCCGTGGGCCAGACGCGCACCGAAAGTCATTCTCGACCGTGGCATGCACTCATTGCAAGGTGAAGTTGTTGCGCGATGCGGCGACTTCGCGAATCTGCTAAAACATTCCCCTGCTCTCCCTGGACCGCATGCGCATCGCCACTGATCGACTTTTAATCGACACCCGCGTTATGCGCAGCATCGCAAGAATTTGCATATGCGGGTGACAGGACGTCACCTCGAGGATCGCGAGACGTCATGGCTCAAAAAAAGCAGACAGCCCACATGATCGCCTCGGGTCATTGTTCCGTCTTGGGGGCGTTCAAACAGCAGCAGACAACCACAGCAAACACGAGGAAAGCGTCATGCAAAGCCATCCATACCGTCACCGCAAGGTCGCCGTCATCGGCACGGGACTTGTCGGCATGTCCTATGCTTATGCCCTGACCATCAAGGGACTGGTCCGGGAAATCGGGTTGATCAACCGCACCGCGGCCAAGGCCGAGGGCGAGGCCATGGATTTAAGCCATGGGCTGCCTTTTACCAAACCCATGGACATCCGTGCCGGCGGTTATGAGATGTGCCGGGACGCCCAGATCGTGGTGATCACGGCCGGAGCGAGCCAACAGGAAGGCGAGACTCGGCTGGACTTGGCCCAGCGCAACGTGAAGATCGTAGAGGACATCGTCCCCAAGGTCATGGAACACAATCCCGATGCGATCCTGCTGATGGTCAGCAACCCCGTGGACATCCTGACCCACGTGGCCCTGAAGGTGTCCAAACTGCCTCCGTCTCGCGTGATCAGTTCGGGCACGGTCCTGGACACCATGCGCTTCCGCCACCTGCTTTCCGAATACTATGCCGTGGACCCGCGCAATGTGCACGGCTACGTGATCGGCGAACACGGGGACAGCGAAGTGCTGGTCTGGAGCCGGGTGAACATCGCCGGTATTCCGCTCTTGAATTATTGCGAGGCCTGCGGGAAATCCATCGACCCCAAAAAGGAAATGATCGAGGACGACGTGCGCAACGCCGCCTATCATGTGATCGAAAAAAAACAGGCCACCTATTACGCCATCGGATTGGCCATGGCCCGGATCACCGAGGCGGTGCTCATGAACCAGCACAGCGTGCTCACCGTGGGCACATTGATGCAGGGTGAATACGGTCTCGATGATGTCTGTCTTTCCCTGCCCTGCGTGGTGGGAGCAGAAGGCATCGACCGCGTGCTCTCCAATCCTCTGGCCGATAATGAAAAAAAGGCGTTGCAGGGATCAGCCCGCGTCTTGCGCAAGGGACTGGATGCGGTCGGATACTGAAACAGCCGTGCGGTCGCCATTTTTTTCTGTCCTGCTGTGACCTGCAAAGGCGGCAATGAATAACTGTTCGCTTCCAGGCAAAACAGAGGCCGAAAGCGTCTGGCCTGGACTCTGTTTCCGGCCCTGGGACAACGTGTTGATGCTTCCCGAACTAATTGCCTCGTACGCCATTTCCCATGCCCCAGAAAACCCCCCAAGGACCGAGAACAAGATCCTCTCCGGGCTCCCTGTGGACGTTTGAGGAGGCGTAAAGTTCATCAAGTTCAGAAATTGCCGCGATGGTTTCCGGATGGAAACGGATCGTGTTTGATCCAAGGTTCGCGATCAGCACAAGCAGGCGATGATCTTGAAGAGGCCAGCCCACGGTCAGGACGGTCGTGTCCTCAATCTTCCAAAACGCCCTGCCCGCCTGGATCATCGGCATAAGAGGCAGGATGCGTTCCCGGCGCAGGGCCAGCAGCTGCCGGTGCAGTTCCAGCCACTCCGAGTATTCTGGCATGGCCGACTCGCCCCACTGCAAAACCGCGCTTTTGGCCGTATCCGGATCATTGGGATCGGGTATGCCCTCGCGCCTGGCCGGATCGACGAACTCTGGAAAAGCGGCGAACTCCCTGCGTCGGCCTTCGCGCACCGCATCAGCCAAGTCCCCGTGAAAGTCGCAGAAAAAAGGAAACGGATGGTGAGTTCCCCATTCCTGACCCATGAAGAGCATTGGAATCTGGGGTGAAAGAAGCAGAACAGCCGACAGGGCCCTGAGTTTTTCCGGCGCAGCCAGCCTGCTCAAACGCTCCCCCAAGGCCCGATTGCCGATCTGGTCATGGTTCTGGAGAAAGGCCACAAAGGCCTCCGGCGGCAGATGGGCGCTGGGCTCGCCCCTGGTCTCGCCGCCGCGATGAACAGACGGTTCGCCCTGGTAGGCAAAACCCTGGGCCAGACAGCGGCCCAGCCGCTCCAGGGGGGCGTCGGCATAATCTTCATAATAGCCCTGATGCTCGTTTGTGGCCAGGACATGGCAGGCATGGTGGATGTCGTCGTTCCATTGAGCCGCGTAGAATGCGGGACTGCCGGTTCGATCCCGTTCCAGGAAGCGGACCTGGTTGGCGTCGTTTTCCAGGACCAGATGCACATGACGGTCCTGGGGCAGAGCCTGCCGAACCCGCAGGGCCAATTCTTCCAGAATGTGCAGCGTGGAGTCGTCCCAAATGGCATGCACTGCGTCCAGACGCAGGCCGTCAAAGCGGTATGCACCCAGCCAGTAAAGGGCATTGGCAATGAAAAATTCCCGTACCTGGGGCACGGAAAAATCAATGGCCGCGCCCCAGGGGGTCTGATGCGCCTCAGTGAAAAACGCGGGGGCGTAGAGATGCAAAAAATTGCCCTCTGGCCCGAAGTGGTTGTAGACCACGTCCAGAAAGATCATCAGGCCCAGACCGTGGGCCTCGTCAATGAGCCGCTGCAATTCTTCCGGCGAGCCATAGACCGAGTCCGGGGCAAAGGGCAGCACGCCGTCGTAGCCCCAGTTTCGGCGTCCCGGAAAGTCGGCCAAAGGCATCAGTTCGATGGCCGTGACACCCAGTTCCTTGAGATAATTCAAGCGGGTGCGTACGCCGTCATAGGTGCCTTCGGGCGTGAACGCGCCCACATGCAGTTCGTAGTGCACGGTTTCCCTCCAGGGCCGTCCTTTCCAACCGTGGTTGTTCCACCTGAAGGCCGCTGTGTCGACAACCTGGCTGGGGCCGAACACGTCCTCGGGCTGAAAGCGCGAAGCCGGGTCGGGAAGCAGTGTTTTTCCGTCGATGCGGAACCGGTACAAGGCACCCGGGCCGAGCCCTGGAACCAGAACCTCGAACCAGCCGTAGTCAATGGCCTGCATGGATACAAAACGGGTTCCATCCTGCCTGAAAAGAGCCACTTCCACGCAAGAGGCAGTCGGAGCCCAAAGCCGGAAACGCACTCCATCTTTTTCAACCGTTGGGCCAAAAGTATTGATCATCTCGTGTCTCCTCTGCCTGCTTGATAATTTAACCATATGATATTATAAATAAAAATTATACAAATGCCCACGCCTCGGATCGCGCTTTTGCCAATTCTGGTCGTCGCCGTGTTCATGGTCGAACTGATGCGGCCTTCAAGCAAAGCCAGGCCCATGAGCCTTCTCAGTGTCGCCATGATCGCATTAACTTTTTGGGAAATGCCCTGGCAACACCTCACGACCAGAAGCCTGGCCGGAATCATCAATGCCCTGAACTTCTGGATTTCCTGATCATATCATGGCATAGCACACAGCACATCCCGTGGGACTTCAGTGCAAAAAATCGGAGGGCGTCTCCAGACACAGGCTTGATTGGTGGGAGCATTACACGTTTCTAAAAAAAGTTGAAAACCTTTCGAGTCGTGCTGCCGGTTCATCCTGATCGAGTGTCGTCGCCTGTTTGACAAAGCTGGACATTGTTCGACGAACCATTGCCTAACGCGTCAACCGCGTTATTTTGTCCTGGGAGGGCAATGGTTCGTCGAAACGAGGTCCACGATGGAGTAGCGAGGGCGTTCGATCAGGATGAACCGGCAGCACCTCAGACAAGAGGGTTTTCAAAAACGCGTTATGCACTTATTCCTGAATCCGTATTTTTTTCTTTGGCTGGACACCGTTGTGATGTTTTCGAGGCTTTTTCAGCCCACCTCTTCAGTTGCCAACGCACAAGAGGCTGGTAATTGGGCTAAATTGGCATGAAACGA
>DSBL01000078.1 GCA_011049455.1 Desulfonatronum sp.
GCTGGAGCGTTCCAATAAAAAACAGGTCTTTCCTCCGTGGCCCGCGCAAACATCCCATATGGGTCCGCGAAGATGGTCCACCTGGAGAAAGTGCATGACTTGCTGTGCCGCCAAGCTTTGTTTGGACAAGCATCCTTGGCTATAAAGATTGTCCAGATTGGAAAAAACATGCCGTGCTTGGTTCCGCTCGCAACCGATTCCCCATTTGCCGATTGTTGTTAGCTCGGGTCTGTTGCCTATTCCCTGGAGCAGTGCGTCAGCTTCGTAATGCATGGGATTGATGCGCAATCCCAAAAAAGCAGGCAGTAATTGAGTCTGTGCAAGATAGTGCGCTCTTTTTTCGCCGTATGCACGAATCCACAAGGAAACGATCCAGGACGGTAAGGAGTAGAAGCGTGACCAGAATGTGACGACAGAACAGGCATCTTGGCGGTAAAAATCCTCTTCATGAAGATGCACCAAGTGATCCTGTAGGGTCGTCATGTAGGCATTGGCCAATCTGATCAGGCCTGAACCCCATGATTTACGGATAAAATGGAGCAGCCATGAACGTGTTGCGAATTCTGGCACGCGGTCGAGAAAGAGTTGTTCATACGAGGCCAATCCAAAGGCAATGCAAAGTAATGGAGGAAGTTTTTGCGGCTTGGCAAGAAATGAATGAAGGATGAAATCGATCCGGCCCTTGTGGCGTAAATAGCCGTAAGTGAGTTCCGTGGCCAAAGCTTTGTCCCTGACATCAGGACAAAACGCACCCAGTTGCTTGTCCAGGGCTGGTTGAACGGCAACTCCGTGGCGTAAGATGCTGTAAAGCGCGGCAAGAGCGGCTGAGCGCGATGGAGGCGGGGAGGACGTTGTATTTCTTCTAGCCAATCAAGCACCTGAGGGCTGGTACAAAAAGCGATGCACAGCGGATTCGATTTGTTGAATATCAACCAGTGTATCCAGGCAGGGCCCAAATGGGCGCTGATTGAGAACACCATACACGGGAATGGGATAGGTATCTTGTATTCCACTGGATAAATCGCGCTCGCAGGCTACGGCAATGATCAATTTGGGCTTGTTTTGGACAACGATCCGGCGGGCAATGGTCCCGCCGGTGGCAATTGCGATGCGGATGCCGAATCGCTCGGCCAATGTCAGCAATTGATCGATAGGGCATTCACCGCATCGCTTGCAATGCGTAATATCATAGGTCAAGCGCCGCGAGCATCGTGAATTCTGCAAACAATGCGGCAAGAGTAAAAGAATTTCATGCGGCAAAAAATGGCCGCGTTCAGAGGCCACAAGTTCATTGTTGACCTTGATAAAAGAAAGGCGGATGGCCTCTTTGGGAATGCCCAAGATCCGTCCCAGCAAGGTCATCAATGGGAGAAACAGCTTGATGGTCAAACCGCGAAATCGTGAGGTCAACGGAAGGGTCCGACCAAGCAAAATGTTCAGAACTAGACCAAGCGAAGACCATAACACCAGCACTATCAAAAATATGAACGCCAGAGCCAATGCAAGAGGAGCGTATGAATGAATGTTTTTCAGTCCAATAAATGGAATAATCCAAAGGGCACTTAAAAAAAGAACAAGCAGTATGGAAGAACCCAGGATAAGACTGATGAATAGTCTTTTTCTCGGGGTCGAGTGAGCGGATGAAGAAAGCGAGTTGAGACGAACGGTCTCCTTTCGTATGGGTGATTTTGTGTCGTGGGTCACAATAACGTTTCAGGCGAACAATGGATGTTGTCGAGATGCCGTTGATACCCGCAGTAAAAAGCTTGGGCGGACATGATTTTCCCATCCGAGGGATGCAGTTTGCCGACGAGATATTCGCGATCTTGACACGCAATGGCGAGTTTGCCGGAACGCATGCCGAGAAGTGAACCAGGCGTTGAATCTTGGGGGAGCTGTTTTCCAATTTCACCTGGGTGCACAACGATATTTTTGGACTGCTTGATGGATAGAGCAAGCGTAAAAAAAGCGCCAGGCCAGGGATGCATGGCGCGTATATGATTGTGCACCACCTGCGCGGGGCGATTCCAGTTGATTCTGCCCTGACCCTTGGTCAACTTGGGCGCGTAGGTAGCCATTGCGTGATTTTGCTCAATACACGTCAGTGAGCCTGATTTCAGTCCGTGAAGAGATTCAACAATGAGTCGGCCGCCCAATTCGGACAATTGGTCGCTCAAAGATTGCGCGGTATCGACAATGTCTATTCCCATGGCCCGCTGCATAAGGATCGGACCGGCATCAAGCTCTTCAACCATGCGAATAATCGTAATGCCGGTAACGCGTTCATCGTTGAGCAGGGCTGCCTGGATAGGTGAAGCTCCTCGGTATTTGGGCAGCAGTGATGCGTGAACATTGAGGCAACCACGCGGGGGTATCTCCAAAACAGGACTGGGCAAGAGTAAACCATAGGCGGCCACCACAAAAACATCCGCATGAAATGAGAAAAGACGATCGATAATGTCATCTGTCTTCAGGGTTTCAGGCTCAAAAACGGGATATCCTTTGCTCTGGGCAAAGACCTTCACAGCGGATGGTTTGCATGCTCGCCCGCGCCCACAAGGACGGTCAGGCTGCGTAACCACTGCCACGACTTGTACAGAGGATGCTTGATGCAAGGCGTCCAGAATTTGGGTGGCGAAAAAAGGGGTGCCGAAAAAAATCAATCTGAGTGGGTCTGTTTTATTTTCGTCCATTTTTTCAACTTTTGCTCGTAAAGCGAACGTTTAAGTCTGCTGATGCGGTCAATAAAAAGGATGCCGTTGAGGTGGTCGATTTCATGTTGCAAACAGATCGCAAGCATGCCGTCAACCTCAAGTTCCGCTTGCCGCCCCTCAATATCCATGGCTTGCACTTGAATGCGTTCAGCACGCTGCACCTTGGAGCGAAGATTTATGACACTGAGGCACCCCTCATTGGATTCAGTCTGCCCGGATGCTGACAAGATCACAGGATTGACAAGGATCCTAGGATCTTCACGCCTCTCCGGACCGGTCACATCAACGACAATGAGGCGTTGTAAGACCCCCACCTGGGGAGCTGCCAGCCCGATTCCCTCTTTAGCGTACATGGTTTCAAGCATGTCTTGCGCCAACGTAGAGATCTCCGGGGTGAACTGAGTCACTTCATTGGAGCACTGTGCCAATATACGATCAGGGTAAGTGAGTATCGGCATCATCATGACATTTATCCAGCCTGTTCCCGTAGCTTCAAACCGAGCTCGCGCAGTTGCATTGTACTGACCCGTGAAGGCGCTTGGGTCATAAGGCATGCGGCTTTCTGGGTTTTGGGAAATGCAATGACATCGCGGATGGATGATGACCCGGTCATCAGCATGATCAGCCTGTCCAGGCCAAAAGCAATCCCGGCATGAGGTGGAGCGCCGTACTGCAAAGCTCGCAAAAGAAATCCGAATTTGGATGCGGCTTCCTCAGAAGAAATCCCTAAGACATTGAACATTCTATTCTGCATATCAACGGTGTGGATTCGTACAGATCCCCCCCCAATTTCATACCCGTTGAGCACCAAGTCATAGGCCTTGGCCAAAGCCTGTTCAGGATGCGTGGCCATAAATTCGTCATGGCCATCCTGTGGTGAAGTGAAAGGGTGGTGACGCGCGAACCACCGTTTTTCTGCTGCATCCCATTCAAATAAAGGAAAGTCAGTTATCCACACAGGTTGGAATGATGACTGGTTAATTACTTGTGTGCGTTGTGCAAGCTCCAGACGCAAATATCCCAAGGTGTTATTGACCATGTCCGGATCGCCTGCTTGGAAAAAAACTATATCGTCATTCTTCAAGGTCAAGGTCTGCGCAAGTGCGTTTCGTTCCTGCTCTGAAAAAAATTTCGCGATGGGCGACTGCCATGCCGTTGGCTTAATCTTGATCCAAGCCAACCCCTTGGCGCCGTAGATGCTTACAAAATCGGTAAGCTGATCGATTTCACCCCGGGAGAGGTGGGCTCCTTGTGGCAGAACAAGGGCCTTGACCAGTGGAGAGGATGAAAAAAGACGAAAATTAGAATGACGCACAATGTCTGTAATGTCGTGCAATTTCATGTCAAACCTGATATCCGGTTTGTCCAAACCGTAATCCGCGATGGCCTGAGCGTGCGTCAACCGGGGAAAAGGATCCGGTAAAGATACGCTAAGCGTTTCGTAAAAAATGTGGCGGATCATTCGTTCAGCAATGTCCATGACTTGCGACTGATCAACAAAAGACAACTCCATATCAATCTGGGTGAATTCCGGTTGCCGGTCGGCGCGTAAATCTTCATCGCGAAAACATCGCACAATTTGATAATAGCGATCGAGGCCGGAGATCATGTACAACTGCTTGAAAAGTTGGGGCGACTGCGGCAAGGCATAAAAATTACCAGAATTCAGACGGCTGGGGACCAGAAAATCCCGCGCTCCCTCTGGCGTGCTGCGGGTGAGAATCGGAGTTTCCAATTCGAGAAAATCATTACTGGTTAAAAAATTGCGGGCAGCGAGCGTGGCCGTGTGCCGAAAAATAAGATTGTGCATGCAACGTGGCCTGCGCAGATCAAGATAGCGGTATTCCAGGCGAGTCGACTCGGAAATGTCCACGCGATCTTCGATGGGAAAGGGTGGTGTATTCGCGGTGTTCAAAAGCTTCCAGTCATGGACGTCAACTTCAATCTCTCCGGTGGACAAAGTTGGATTGCGCATGCCTTCGGGGCGAAGTCGAACTTTTCCGTGAACAGCCAGAACAAACTCGGATCGTAAAACATGGGCGCGCTCATGGGCTTCAGCATTGATCGCAGGATTGAAAACCACCTGGGTCAAACCGTGACGGTCTCGTAAATCGATGAAAATCAGGCCGCCATGATCTCTTCGAAACTGAACCCAGCCCATCAAGGTGACATCATAGCCTGTATCCGCGGAAGAAAGCTGCGCGCAATGGTGACTTCGGCGCCAATCACCCAAAAGATCGCAACAGCGTGCATTGGTCTCGGACAGCATGGAGTTAGGCTCCTTATGCAAGGGTGGAAAGGGATTAGGGTCGAGACGTGGTCAAAAGGTATTGTGACAATTGATCCTCGGGGCAATGCGTCTGTTCCCCGGTAACCATGTTTTTACAAAGGATGGCAGGATAAATGCCGGGCTCATCATCCAAAATGATGCATGTCCGGGCGTTCAATTTGTTAGCTGTGCGGAGTTGGCTTTTTATGCTCCGATATTCAAAGGGCAATTCAATGCAAAATCCGCTTGTCCTCAGGGTGTGCGCAAGGATAACGGCTTTGGAAAGCGATTGTTCATTCTTTACAGCGAGAAAGGCGTCCAGGGCCGGGTCCTGATTCCCAGGGACGAGCATGGCCAGACGTTCCATGCCGCAGGCAAAACCTATCCCGGGGATATCCGGACCGCCAAGCAAGCGGACAAGACCGTCATATCGACCGCCACCGGCCACTGAAGATTGTGCGCCGATATCCGTGGAAACAACCTCAAAGGTAGTGCCCTGATAGTAATCAAGGCCCCGGACCAGAAAAGGATTAAGCCGCGTCTCCAGGCCGGATTCGTCGAGCAGCGCAAGCACCTGATCAAAATGAAGCTTACACAGGCTGCAGACGTGATCGGCAATGGACGGGGCGTCCCTGGTGATCTCACGGCAAGCGGGCACTTTGCAGTCCAGGACTCGCAATGGATTGGTGCGAATGCGTCGCTGACAGTCAGCACAAAAAGATGTTTGCGGTAACTGGTTGAAATAGTCATCCAAGGTTCTGCGAAAGGCCGGACGGCATTGGGGACAGCCGAGATTGTTTAATTCGAAGACAAGTCTTGAAAGACCGATTTCGGATAAAAAAGCATGGAGCATGAAAAGCACGTCCACATCCGCAAGATAGGACGGAGATCCAAGCACTTCAACATTGATCTGATGAAATTGGCGTTGCCGCCCCTTTTGCGGACGTTCATACCGAAACATGGGGCCAATGGTAAAAAATTTGCTGACTGCATCCGGATGGAAAAGCTTGTGCTGAATGCATGCCCGCAACACACCTGCGGTGGCTTCCGGGCGCAAGGTCATGGAGCGGTTTTTGCGGTCAAGAAAAGTATACATTTCCTTTTGAACCACGTCGGTATCATCACCTATGCCGCGCACGAACAATTCAGTGAACTCAATAATCGGCGTGCGCAGCTCTTTGCAGGCGAACCGGGCGAAGACCGTTCGGGCACGTTGTTCAATGGCTGTAAATATGTCACTCTGCGGAGGGAAAAGATCGACAAAACCCTTCCCGCTCTGGATCGCATTCATGGGACATCCTTGCTGCTGTTCATTAAAAAATTCAGGACGCAGTTTCTCTTCACATGATTGGAAGGTCGGGCAGCGCTCAAAAAACAAAGGGATTTTCAATAAGAGAAATTTTCTTTATTACAAAAATAACGATTGCGTGTCAAAAGCGATGCCCGCTCTCAAGGGCAGTTGTGCGCACAAGAGCAAACATCCCTTTGCATTGGAGGAAATACAATGAACATACGGGCCATGAGTTTTGTGGGATTTCATAATTCCGGCAAAACAACCCTGATCACCGAATTGGCGGAATATCTTCAGAAACAGGGCCATCGAGTGGGCATTGTCAAAAGCACGCGAAGTGGTTTTGATCTCGGGGCCACTGACACGAAAAAGCTTGCTGCGACGAGGAACCCGGTGGCCGGTATATCTCCGGACCAGACCATGATTTTGTTGCCGCACGCCATGCGCCTGGGAGCGCTGTTGCCGTTGCTGGACGTAAACATCCTTTTGGTCGAGGGTGGAAAAACGTTGACATTTCTGCCTCGAATCCTGCTCCCCAGAAGTGAACAAGACGTCTCAGTCCTGGCTTCCGGGATGGCATACGGATACTGGGGGAATCCCCTGCCGGTCGATCTTCCCAATCTTTCTTCCGTGGAGGCTTTGGCCGCATTGGTCCTGGAAAAAGGTTTTCTTTTGCCTTCCTTGGATTGTGGAGAATGCGGCCGCGAAAACTGCGCTGGTCTGGTCAGAGAAATCGTTGCCGGAAAGGCGTTCCCCGCTGATTGCCGAGCACAACCAGCACATTTTCGTGTTTCGGTCAACGGAGTCCCTCTGGGAATGAATACGTTTGTGGCTTCCATCATGTCCTCCTCGATCAAGGGCATGCTGAGTCATTTGAAGGGATATACCCCGGGCAGGATTGACATCCGAGTGGAGGGGATGTGAAAGAATCATTTTTTCAAGTCATTTCAGTCAGTCAATGCATTCAAATCTTGCGGGAATTCTCACCAACCCCGCCAATCACCGTCGACTTGGAGGATGCCCCGGGTTTGGTTTTGGCTGAAGATGTCACAGCCGGGGAGGATCTGCCCTTGCAGCACAGGTCCTGCGTGGACGGCTACGCGGTCAGGGCCAGGGATACATTCGGGGCGACGGAATCGAATCCCGGATACCTGGATCTTGCCTTTTCCATCGACATCCAAACTCCTCCCGGATCCTGTCTGGAAAGCGGACAAAGCGCTCGAATCCCCACTGGCGGCTGCCTCCCGGACGGTGCGGATGCAGTGATCATGGTGGAGCATACCCTTGGGATGGGACCAGCTACAGTTGAAATCAAAAAAAGCCTGTCGCCATGGGAAAACGTCATGCTTCGGGGCGAAGATGTGGCGCACGGCGAGTGCGTACTGCATGCCGGATTGCGCTTGACTCCCGCCCGCATCGGGTTGTTGGCCGCTCTGGGATGTTCACGTGTGTCAATACACCGACGCGTTGTTGTCGGAATTCTTTCCACTGGCGATGAAGTGGTAAACATCTCGGAAACCGTCAGGCCTGGTTTGGTTCGAGACGTGAATACTCATGCCCTGGCAGCCCTGGCGAAATCCTGCGGAAGTGACGTCCGTCGATACGGCCTTGTCCGGGATGATCCGCATACCCTGACAAAAAAACTGGAAACCGCCTTGATGGAATGCGATCTGGTTCTGGTTTCCGGGGGCAGTTCCGTGGGAGCAAGGGACCATACCCTGGAATCCTTGCAACGGGTTTGCAACGGACACATCCTGGCGCATGGCTTGGCCATGAGTCCCGGCAAGCCGACTATAGTCGCGGCGTCCGGCAACAAGGCGATCATTGGTTTGCCAGGGCAAGTAACCAGCGCCCAAGTGGTCATGCAGGTGCTGATGATGCCGTTTATCGCCCATCTTGGCGGCCGCAAAAACGCTTTCCAAAACAACTGGAAAAGTATCCCGGCGATCCTCAGCAGAAATATCGGCTCTCGACAGGGGCGGACAGACTACATTCGTGTAAAGCTGACACCCTCGGACAATGACCTGCCCCTTGCAACACCCGTGCTGGGCAAGTCCGGCTTGCTGAAAACGCTTTTGCAGGCCGACGGCCTGGTGGAGATCCCGGAAAACAGCGAAGGCCTGAAAAACAATCAAAAGGTGCTGGTCAGACCGCTTGAATAAATAGTCAGTCCTGAAAAACACAGCAACACTCTAAAAACATTTGACATTTCATCGTCTTTACTGTAACATTTTCGACCAGTTCATGCAGTAAAACTGTAAAAATCCGGTCGAAAAATTACTGAAC
>DSBL01000046.1 GCA_011049455.1 Desulfonatronum sp.
GCCAGGGAGGGCTAGCCCTCCCTGGCGGGCCTTATGCCGCTTTTTTTGCAGAAGCTTTTGCCCTTGTACATATCCACCTCCAGTCCGGCCAGAGCGTAGGTGCCGGCACCGACCAGGGAGTTAGCGATGCAGATCAACGACGCGCCCGCAGCCGGCGAAACGAGCCGATGATCAACCCCCTTCCCTCAAAGAGGCGCGACCGGGCGGGACCTGGAATTGTTGGATGGACTTTAGGCCATAAAATCATGAAAAGCGCATGCCGAAAAACAGGCTTGCGCCCAGGACGATGATGACCAGGGCGCCCAGACAGGCCATGATCCTGTGGGCCAGGATGAAGGTGCGTTTGGAGCGTCTGCTCAGGTTCAGGGCAAGGCCGGTGGAACCCACGGTGAACACGCCCAGGGCCGACGCGGTCAGTCCCATGCCCAGGGCCAGGGGAACCATGGCCAGCAGCCCGGCCCAGAAGACGTCCAGACTGAGGGTGAACAGGAGAATCAAGGCCGCCCCGGGGCAGGGCATCAGGCCTGTGGCCAGGGACAGGGTGAGCATGTCCCTGGTTGACGCCCGGGAGCAATCTTCGGTGTGTTCCTGCGGGGTTGTCCGCCATTCCAGGATGGTTTTGCCCAGCAAAAAAACGCCGACGAGCATGATCAGCAGGTAGCTGACGGATTCCAGGCGGCCCTCCACGGAATGAAAGGCGGCGATGTTCGCCCTGCCCATGAACCAGGACAGTCCCAGGACAACGATCACGGCCGAAAGTATGTGTGTCGCGGTGATCAGGTTGCCGAACAGCAGGGCCTGCTTCATGGTGCCCCTCCGGGAAAGAAAATAGGAGCAGACAATGGACTTGCCGTGGCCCGGCCCCAGGGCGTGGACAATGCCGTAGACCAGGGACAGGGCCATCAGTTGCCAGGTGGCCCGGCCCCAGGGCTTTTCCTGGATCTCTCTGGCGTATGCCGTGATTTTTTGGCGCAAATCCCGTTGCAGGGCCGCGATTTTCGCGAAAAAGGGAGGCGTTATTTTGGGGCCTGTGGTTGGCGTTGGCCGAGGCCGCGCCCGGGGTTCTCCTTGGTTTCGGTCCAGATTCGAGTGGTCGGCCTGGTCTGGTTTTTGTCCCTGGCCGGGAGGGGTCAGAAAAGGGTTCTGGGACCAGGCAGGCCCAAGGAAGAGCAGGCAGAAAAGGACTGCGGCCAGGACTGTGGTGAAGGTCTTCATGACGTTTTATGAAAACGCAAGGTGAAATATTCAGGGGTCCAGGAACCGCCCCAGAAGGAAAATGCCTTCCCGCTGGCGAATTCGTGCTCAACGTCCACGAATTCACGGCCCTGGATGGTCAGCCCGCCGTCAAGAAAGGACATGTCCACGAAATACTCCATGTCCGCCACCAGGAGATGGATGGTCTTGGGCGTCGCCACAGCCGCGACCGTGCAGGGCACGAAGAATTCATAAATGACCTGATGGCCGTCAATGGCCGCGTGAAAATCTTGCACGTACTGCACGGTAAAGTCGTGTCCGTCGATCTTGATGTGGATGAAGTAGTTGTGCTCGCGCAGGTACGCAAACGCCCCCTGCCGAACCTCCTCAATTTCCTCCGGGGAGAAAAAACCGTCACTGTCCGCGTCGAACATCTCCATGATCTGGCTGCTGAACATCTCGTCAAAAACCCAGCGGTGCTGAAAACCGGTCAGGCCGTTGCGGTCAAAGCGGGCCTCGAGGGAATAATCCACCCAGACATGGGGATGGGCGCTCCCGTTGCTGCTCGTCCCAAGCAACAAGGCCGGGACAATGAGCAAGGTCGCGGGGAGCAGCGAGATGAAGCGAAAGGTCTGGTTCAAGCGCATGGTGATGATTGATCTTGATTCATGCGCGATGCATCGCTGAATTTTGCAGGGCACGCAAACCAGGGCCATGCATGCGCGTGAGCTGAACATGGATGATTCATCCGCGATTGTCCATGCCTGGAAGAGGTTCACGCAGGTACTGATTTGTGCAAAAAGCGATCGGCAGGTGAATGCTGAACCGACAAGCGATCCGAACCCCTTGTTTTTCAGGGTGCATAAAGCTTTTTGGGTTCATCCGGTTCGGGCGTACATAGCCGGCAAAAGGGTTAAATCCAATGAATTTAGTTAGTTCCGGTTTCAGGCGCATGATATTTTTACTCTCGCCCGCTCGAAGCCTCGCTTGAGACGCTAAGCTCACAGAGAAGTGAGATTGATGCTTTCTCCGAGCCGGAGAAAGCATCAAGGTTCTCGCTCTTGCGGGAGAGCTTGTTATTCATAGCCCCCAACTCGGGGGATATGAATTTCAAACCTCTTTCTCCTGTCTTGCTCGGCGGCTCTAGGCCTGCTTCAGGCCGGGCGAGAGATATTCTTCTCTTTACGTGAAAGTACGCTTCAACCGGATGATTGCGCATTTTCGTACCCACGTATAAATTTTACATTTTCAGCTTTTTTCTCGAAACTTTTTTCTTGACATTTATTTTTTACCGGACGTATTTACGTAAATAACTGAATGACGAGGTCCGAAAAGGGCAAACCATCCGAAAGGGTGGGACGCAAAGCCGACGGCCTACGTTTCGTTCGTAAGAGGCATTGGCGGGCGGGATAAGGCGGCAGGGTTACCGGGCAAGAGGGAGTCGCCGGGAGAAAAGGTCTGGATGCGACGCCCAGGAAGTAAGATGATTCGGTTGGCCCGACCGACGCCAAGAGGACAGTTGTTCAGGAATGGAAACTGGTTATGGCGTGTATTTGGTAACGGTTGGAACCAAAAGGGCAAAACATTTCCTGCAAGGAGGGGCATCATGTCCAGAAAGAAAGAACAAGGTTTTACGTTGATTGAATTGTTGATCGTTGTGGCGATCATCGGCATCCTGGCGGCAATTGCGTTGCCTCAGTTTGGGAAGTACAAGGCGCGGTCAACAGCAGCTGCTGTCACTGCTAGTTTAAAGACATGCGTTAACCAATTGGCAGCAGGTTATGCAGCAGGTGATCTCGTGGACAATAACTCAACAGTAACATTTAGTGATCCTGACTGGATTTGGACATGCAATATAGGCAGAGGAAAGGATGACACTCCAAGAGTGATACCGGTTGAATTGAATGGAAATACAGGTATTGTTTCCCATGACGGGCACACTGGCATTGAGGTCGGCAATGTTGAAGTAATGTGCAATACACTTACAGATCCAGAAGGTGCGTTTGTTTGTTGTGTTAAAGAGACGACTGGTCAAACCAGGTGTCAAGGACCTGGAGGAGATCCTTCATAACACACGTGATCATTTTTTTTAAATAGAGGAAACGGGGGCTTCGGCCCCCTTTTCATTTCTGCGCTCGAGAAGACGCACCTACTTGAAGGTGCAAGTCCTCTACGACCCCGACAGGGGGGAATCGTTAGCCGGACAGCAGGAAAGCAAAAGGGGACATCCATGATAGAAAAACATGGAAAAAGAAAGAGTTCCCCCTGGCATCTGTGCATACGGGAGATTTGCTTTTGCTCTCCTTCCGAACTTTTCGCCCTGCGTCCCTGGGCCGACCTGTCTTTGATCAGAAATTGTTCGCCGTATCAGGCCTGTAGGCGCGGTGCAGTCGCCGAACCACTTGCTCGCCATCTGTTCAGAAGCAACTGGTTTCAAGCTAATCAACCGTCACGAGGCCGGAACACGATGAAATCCTTTCGTGTTGGCGGTCATGGGAAGGGAGTGTCCGACACGATCCTCTCGCAAACCGCGAAAGCCCTTGGAATCATCATCCGGTTCGTTTGATTGACAGCGGAATTATTCCTCTATCTTCTTCTCGTCACGCCTGTTCAAATCCCCTTTGGAGTCAGTGTGAACAAGGCCCCGGCCTGAAGGCAAAGCGCCAAATGGAGACATCCCGAAGGCGCTTTGCGATCGGCTTTACACTTGCGCGGTCCTTGGCTAGTTTCCATCCAATTTGATCAAAACTTTGACCGGGCATGATCATGTCCGTGTTCCGCAGGGAAGTGCTTGTCGCCGGCCATACCATTCAAAGGAGCAGACCATGGATATTATCGGCATTGATGTGGGTTTTGGCTTCACCAAGGCCTATAACGGCAAGAACTCGGTCATCTTCAAGTCGATCATCGGCGACGCCTCCGACATCCAGTTCCATTCGGTTTTCACGAACAGCTCCCCCTCGTCCAACCTGCACATCACCCTGGACGACAAGTCCTATTTTCTGGGGAGCTACGCCGAACTCCAGTCCAGCATCCGGGAGTTCACCCTGGACCAGGACAGGCTCCTGCAGAACTACTTCAAGATCCTGGCTGTGGCTGCGGCAGGCCTGTGCACGGACTCCTTCGCCACGATCCAGGTGGTTTCCGGCCTGCCCGTGGCATACCTGAAAAGGGACACCCGAAAATTGATGGAAGCCATTGCCGGGGTTCACCAGATCACTTTTCATCATATTGACGGAAAAAGTATCAAGAAGAGCATCAAGATCGACAAGATCTCCATCATCCCCCAGCCCATCGGGTCCATTTTCAACCTGATTTTCGACGAAGAGGGACGGTTCGTCGAAAAATCCCTTGCCACCCAGAAGGTCGGCGTGGTGGATGTCGGTTTCAAGACCACGGATCTCAGCATTTTCGATCATCTCCAATATATTGAGCGGGGCTCCACAACCATGGACACCGGCATTTCAAAATGCTTTTCCATTATTGCCGGGAAACTGCGCCAGGAGAGCAATATCAACATCGAGCTGTTCAGGATGTTCAAATTCATGGAATCCGGGGTCATCAAGATCCGCGGCAAGGAGTACAACATTTCCGGTCTGAAAAAAAAGATTTACGAGCACACCGCGGCCGCCATCGCCGCGGACCTGAGCCGCCTCTGGGAAAACGACTGGGACATGGATTCCATAGTCCTCACCGGCGGCGGGAGCGTGGAGCTGGCCGATTACCTGGCCGGAACCATCGAGGGGAACCTGATCCCGGTCCCGAAAAATCTGGACGCCCGGTTCAACAACGTCCAGGGATACTACAAGTTCGGCCGGCACAAATGGGGCCATGGCCGTTTAGCCTCGGGGCAGGCCAGCGCGGAAAAGGCCAAGGAAGAACAGAAGGAGAAGGCCGAACCGTCAGCGGAGAAGCAGGCGATGCCGGAATTGAATGAGGAAAAGGCCGGTACTCCCTCCAAGGGGCTTTCCTGGCTGCGCCGCAAGGGGTGATCGCGAAAGCATTGTCCAACAGTGAAACAGCTCCAGGGTTGTGAGCGATCACGGGCATGGCTGGTTCACTCCGGTGGTAATGCGATCCGGTGCGAGGCTGCTGAGTTCGGCGAGGAAGTTTGCGACAGCGCTGAAAAGCAGAGCGCAGCCCGTTTTGGAAAAACTTCTCATGCACCCTCTGGTAGCGTTTTGGAGCCGTCCGTGCCGCGTGAAGATTATCAGTCAACGAGCGTTTATCTGTCCGTTGAAAAACTCCCAATTGCGGCGTCGCAGCAAAAAGCTCAAACTCTCACGTATGAATAATTACGCTTCGACCTTGAACTTTTTTTGCTCCTTGCATTTGGGGTTTTTGAACGAACAGCAAGATAGGTTTTTTCCAACACTCAGTTATGCCTTCCATTGAACACAGTGCGGGTATCTCGGCCGGCCATCGGGCCGGACCGATTGTTTGCAGCGTGCTGGCCGCACTGCTGGCCTTTGCCGTGTGCCTGGGGCTGCGCCTGACCGAGGCCCCGGCCTGGGATCGGGACTTTTTACAGGTCCAGGGCGAGCCGCTCATGGCCACCCACGACGCCTACTACTTCCTGGCCGGGGCCCAGGGATCGGGCCGGCCCGCCGCAGCCCATGAACCGTTTTTCAAGCTGACCCGCTTCTTCCACGCACTCACCGGCCAAAGCTACGGAAACCTGGGGTTCTGGCTTCCAATCCTGTTGGCTCCCCTGGTGGTTTTTCCCCTGGCATTTTTGGCCTGGCGCGAGGACCTGCCCGAGGCTGTCCTGCCCATGGGCATCGTGGCCGGCGGGACCATGGGCTTTCTGGTGCGGACCAGGCTGGGCTATTATGACCACGACATGCTCAGTTTGCTTTTGTCCGTGCTGTTTTGCTCGACCCTGCTGGTTTTCCTGGACCGCTGGAGGGCGCGCAGCCAGGCGTTGCAAGCCTCGTCGGAGCCGCAAAACGCCTTCAAATTCGGCCCGGTTGCAGTCTGTTGCCTGTTGGCCGGGCTTTCGGGTTGGGCCTGGATCACCTTTTATCCTTCCGGCGAGCCCGTTCTGGCGGCGGTCATGGGCATGGCCTTGGTTCCGGCGCTGGTCATGACCCGGGGCGCCAGGGCGCGGGCCGTGATTGTCCTGGCGTTGGGCCTGACCTACCTGCTGGCCGTGAACCTGGTTTGGGGCTTGGCCCTGCTGGGTGTGCTGGTCCTGGCCTGGGGACCGTTTTTTCGGTGGTTTCGCGGAGGATCGGCCTTTTGGGCCTTGGCGGCCTGCTGCTGGCTGGCCGTGTTTTTCCTGGGCAATTTGGACGGCCAGCTGGCCGAAGTGTTCCGCCAACTGGCCAAATATGCGCCCATGGTCCCGGAAGGCAACCGGACAGCGGACAGCCTGGCCCTGCCCTCGGTCATGCACAGCGTGCGCGAGGCCCGGCTGCTGCCTTGGCATGTCATGGCCGAACGCTCCGGCGTGACCTGGTGGTTGTTCGGCTCCGGTGTTGTCGGGTATGTGTATCTGTGCTGGAAACGGCCCTTGTATCTTCTGTTTTTGCCGATGCTGGCGCTGGCTGTGGGCGCGGTCACGCTGGGCGCGCGATTCACCATGTACGGGGGCGTGCCCGTGGGCCTGGGGCTGGGTCTGGGGCTGGCCCTGTTGATGTCCGGGTTGGGTCTCAGGCAGCGGGTCCGGGCCGTGGTCCTGACCTCCTTTGCTCTGGTAGCGGGCATGTTGTTGTGGGCTCAGACCGGGAATTTGAAACCAACGCCCATTCTCTCGCCAGAGTATGCCCGGACCCTGTTGCATCTGCGGGAGACCACGCCGCCCGACGCCCGGATCTGGCTGTGGTGGGACTACGGCTATGCGGCCCAGTATTATGCCCAGCGGGCGTCTTTCGGGGACGGGGCCATGAATTCCAGGGACCATCTCTATCCGCTGGCCCTGGTGCACGCCACGGCCTCATCCCGGCAGGCGGCGCAGATGATCAGGATGGTCACACAGACCCAACAAGAGCAGTGGGAACGCGCAGGCGCAGCTTTGGTCCACGGCCAAAGCGCACCCTGGTCGCTGTATTTGCAGCCTCCCCTGGGCTTGCTGCTGGACATGGACCCGGAGAGCGCACAAAGGCAAATCAACGCCCTGGCCGACGACAAACAGCCATGGCCCGATGATCTGCCCCCGCAATACCTGCTGCTTTCCTGGGACAATCTGGCCCTGGCCGGCTGGATCACCACCTTCGGCAACTGGAACCTGCGAACCGGCCAGGGCCGCGGCGGAAAAATCCAGCGCATTGCCGGCGATATCTCCGTGGATATGGACGCGGGCGTGTTGCACACGGCATTAAATGAAACGTTGGAACTGGACGGGTATCTGCTGGTCTCCCGGGACGACCGGAACGCCACGTTCTGGGAGAACAACAGCGGCTGGCACGGGCTGTACAACGGTGTGACCAAACAGTTTTTGATCATGGACGAAACAGTGTACCGGTCCATGCTCGTGCAGATGCTTTTGAAAGATCCGCAGGAGTTTGCCGAGGATTTCGAATTGGTGGTGGACAATTTCCCCTGGGCCAGGGTCTACCGGGTGCAGTGACGTGCCCCGGCCACAAGCTGCGATCAAGGCCGTGATCAGGTTGGATTGAATGATTTCGGGGCGGCTGCCAGGCGGATCAGAGCTGTTGTCGCGGATCGACGAAGCAGTTCGGCGTCGGCCAGGGAGGAGCCGGTCAGGGAGCGGTTTTGGGGGGCTTTCACCAGGACCAACGTGCCCAGGAGGCCGCCCCGTTCATCGAGCAGGGGGATACGCAGCCGCAGGCAGTCGTGTCCGGCAGTGCGTCCGGGGTCGGAATCGGTATCGTAATCGGTATCGGAATCGGAAAAAGCCTCCGATATCCCCCCATGGACAGCACCGGGCTCGGCCGCGGCATCGGGCACACTGAGGCACCCCTCGAAGGCGAAGGCGCGGCTTGCGGTTTGTATCTCCCGGCGCAGGGCGGTCAGGTCCCGGGAGTTTTCCAGCTTCTGGAGCGCAGCGGTCAATGCCGTGCTCCGGCCTGGGGCCAAGTCGCTTTTGCGACGGAGCATGGTTTCGTCCCAGCCCGGGATGCAGCGCAGCCGCAAGGTTTCCATGTAGCCCAGCCGTCCGGCAAAGAGGAAGGCCCCGGCCCCGATCAGGACCAGGAACACGCCGCTGCGCTCATCACGAAGATTAACCAGCGCAATGGCCAGAAGGCAGAGCGTCGCTGTCAGACCGTAGAGCAGCAGCACGGCCTTTCGAGTATTCAGGCCCATTCGAAGCAGGCGATGATGGATGTGGTCGCTGTCCGGCTGGAATATGCCGCGACCCTGCACAAAGCGGCGCGCCGC
>DSBL01000135.1 GCA_011049455.1 Desulfonatronum sp.
CGATGGATTCCGTTCAGACTGTCGGCCTTATCGTAAACCCACGCAACGTAGTCTATCGAAAGACGATAGACATCCAGTTTCTCGTGTCCAAGCGACATATCTCTTCGATCCCGATTTCGATCCAGATTTCGATCCCGATAGCGATTTGGATTATCCTACCAATACGTTGACGAATAATTGTGCAGAGTAACGCAGTCAAAAGGGAAAAGGGCCGTTTCCGGGGCGAAAACTAGTCGAAGTCGGCCAGGAGCGCCCCGATATGCACCCCCCCCTCGCCCAGGCTGACGTGGCGGTACTCGGAGCGGAAGCGCCACAGGGCCTGTTGCAGCTGATCGCTGGCAATGCCGTTGCGCAACGAGGTATAGGCCTCCATGAACGCCGCCAGACTGTCGCAGACCTTGAGCAGCAGGCCGTCCTTGGGGTCAAAGCAGTTCCGGTTATAGGCGCCTTGCAGCTCCTCCCAGGTCACCTTTCGGATCGATTTGTCCTGGATGATGGTGCTCATGAACTCCGAACCCACTTCCAATCCCAGGAAATAGGCCAAGCGGGCGGCCAGGTCCTTGTGGCCGCCCTGTTTCAGCGGCATGAAAACCTGCCTTTCCAGCTCCTTGAGTTCGTATTCCCGGATCAGGTTGCCGATTTGCGCCACGGATCGCTTCACCGGGGAGATGATGTCCCGGGTCAAGAGTTCAGGCAGGTCATGCACCAGCCCGGCGAAAAAATTGTTCTGCCTCCGCGCGGTGCATGCGCCCACGGCCATGCTGAAAAAATAGCCGAAGCAGGCCACGATGAACATGTGGCCGAGCACCGTGGTTTCCGGGACCCTGGGGGTCTGGGACCAGCGGATTTGAAAGCGCAGCTGCCCGCTCAGATGCGCCAGCCGCCCCAGGCTGGAGCCTGTTCCCTGGAGCAATTCAGCCATGCCCAGCAGGTCCCTGTGGGTTTCCAGCTGGGCCCGGAAGCTCTCCTCGATCTCTTCCAGTTCGTCATCGTGCTCCTGGGACCGCCGGATCAAATTGAACTCCCAATTGCTGGCGTAGCTGTGCGCAGCATCCAGAATGCGCCGGGCCAGACCCCCTTCCTCGGGATGATCCAGCCAGTGCCTGAGCCGATCCCAGAACTTTGACCCCAGACATTCCACCCGGGGCTTGAGTTCCTCCAGGACCCAGTCCGTGAGCTGCCTGTAATGGGCCGGGTTGGCCTTGATCTGGTAGAAGACCGGCGGCTTGATGTCCGTGATCACCAAGCGGTAAAGATAATCGAATATCCCGCCTTCCACGACCCTGGCGCCTATCTCCAGCCGCTGGTCCAGGTCCATGTCCCGGGTGTTCAGGTGCAGCAGCATCCAGGCCGCGATCATCTTGTGGGCCTGCTTGTCCACCTCCAAAAGCTCCATGGGCCGCAGCTTGTCGTTCCAGCGCCGCATGAAGGACCCGGAAAAAATAAGCTGCAGGAGGCTCTTGCGGATATTGGCCATGATTTGTACTCCTTGCATTTGGTCATCAGCGTTTTCCGCAACTCCTCAGCCAAACATGAAAGCGTCCACGGAGCATGCTGAATAGTTGTCATCTTTCGTAACTAGTCTATGCAATTTTCGTTGGATTCACCAAAAGGCCGGGTTGTCGCGTTTTGGTCCTGCCGGCTGTCTGACTGAACTGGGCATCGTTCATCAGGGGGTTGCCCAACAGGAAAACCACGTTCATGGTCATATTGCGCAACCCCTTGATGGTACGAGGCCCGCGAAGGGGTTCCGGCAGGACCAAAACGCGACAACCCGGCCGAAAGCTGATGATACTGATGTAGTTACAATTTACCTACCACGATCATGTCCCAAACTCCACAGCCCCGTCCTCTCCAGGCCGGCTGGCCCGGCCTGCTGCCCTGGCAGGGCGTTTTCTGCGCCTGGGTGCTGGGCCTTCTGACCTGGCAGTGGCCCCTGCCCGCGATCCTGGCCCTGGCCGTCTTTCTGTGGACCTGGCCGGGGTCCGGCCTGACCGCGCGTGGAAAACGCGGCAACCGCCGCCTGCTTTTCATGGCCGTGCCGGCCTTTGTCCTGGGCCTGGCCGTGATGCATCTGATTCATCCGGGCACTGGGCCCGATCCGGATCACGTGGAATTCCTGGAAAAGGAACACCGCCGGGAAGCCCGGATCACCGGCACGGTGGACCAGGTCCTGCCCCGGCCGGGACAGCGCTTGCAAATCCTGCTGGCGGACGTCGTGTTGACGGGCGAGGGCCGGGAGTCCTTGAACCTGGAGGGCAGACTGCTCTGGAATTGGCAGGATCCCCCCGTGCGTCCCAGAACAGGGCAGCAGGTCCACGCCGCCTTGCGCGTGCGGCCCATCCGGGGCATGGCCAACCCGGGCATGAGCCGCACCGAGGACTATTGGGCCCGGCAAAGGGTGTATTATCGGACCTTTTCCCAGGGGGAGCAGGCCAATGTCCGCCTGGAGCAGGGTCAGGCCAAGGCCCGGGACCTGCGCCAAACCCTGCGTGAAAAGGTGCTGGAAAACACCGCGCCCGGCCAGGGCCAGGCCATGCTCCTGGCTCTGCTCATGGGTGATCGCTTCCTGCTCCAGCAGGAGACCATGGACCTGATCCAGCGCGCCTCTCTGGCCCACAGCCTGGCCTTGTCCGGGCTGCACCTGGGCTTCGTGGTCGCCCTGGGCTGGCTCGCGGCCCAGGGGATCGGCCTGCTCGCCCCCGGGATTTATCTGCGCCTGCCCCGACCCAAACTGGCCGTGGTGGTCAGCATTCCCCTGGTTCTCGCCTACCTCTGGCTGGGCCAGGCCGTGCCGTCATTGCAGCGCGCGGCATTGATGTTCGCCTCCTGGGGGCTGCTTTTGCTCCTGGGTCGCCAGCGGGTCCTGCTGGACGGCCTGTTCCTGGCCTTGGCAATCATCCTGGCCCTGTCCCCGCTGACCGTGTTCGACCTGCGCCTGCAGCTCTCGGCCCTGGCCGTGGCCGGCATCGCCCTGGCCTGGCCCTTGGGGCGGGAGGCCCTTGCCTGGATTGGCAGGCCCTGGTGGCAGAAACCCGTGGCCGCCGGGCTGGGCATCCTGGCCGTCAGCTGCATCGCCACCCTGGCCCTGCTGCCCTTACAGGCCTGGGTCTTCGGCCGGGTCAGCCCGCACCTCTATCTCAACGTGCTCTGGCTGCCTTTGCTGGGCATGGTCGTTTTCCCCCTGGGCCTTGGCGGATTGGTCCTGCTTTTGATCCCCTACGGTCAACCTGTGGCAGCGGCGCTGCTCGGGCTGGCCTGCCGGGTGCTGGAAGCCATGCTCGGCGGACTGTCCCTGATCGATCACGCCGGCCTGCTGGCCGTTTTTATCCCGGCCAGGCCCCTGTGGCCCCAGTTCATCGGCTTTTGGATGCTGCTCATGGCCGCGGCCGCCTGGTGGAAAAACCCCAAAAGCCTGCGCCCGGGCATCATGGCCGCGGCCCTGGCCCTGCTGACGGCGCCGCCCCTGGTTGGCCTGGCCCTGGAGCAGCGTCCCGGGGTCAGCCTGCATCTGCTGGACGTAAGCCAGGGACAGGCCGCGCTCGTGGAAACCCGGGCAGGGCAGCGGTGGCTCCTGGACGGCGGGGGCTTCTGGACCCGGGACTTTGACATCGGCAGGATCATTGTCGGGCTGGTTTTGACCCATGGCCGGCCGCCCCGGCTTTCCGGCACGCTTTTGTCCCACGCCGATTTCGACCACTATCGCGGCCTGCTCTATCCTTTGCGGCATTTCACGGTGGACGCATTCCTCTCCCAGGGCCGGGGACCGGCGGATCAGGACGGCGAGGAACTGGAAGCGATCCTGCGAACCCGGAACATTCCCCGCGCCGTCCTGCGCAAAGGCGACGTCATCCCCCTGGACCGCGATCTGCTTCTCGAGGTGCTCCATCCGGACGATCACTGGATCAACGCGGACAAGGACAACGACGCCTCCCTGGTGCTGCGCCTGGTCTGGCGCGGCCGACCCCTGGCCCTGCTGCCCGGGGACGTGGAACTGCCGTCCATCGCGGCGCTGCTGCAAAGCGGCCAGGACCTGGCCGCGGACGTCCTGGTCATTCCCCACCACGGCAGCCGGACCAGCTTTTCGCCCAGCCTGTACGATCGGGTTGATCCAGGCTTGGCCCTGGTCAGTACCGGCTATTTAAACCGCTTCAACCACCCCCATCCGGAGATCGTTTGGGCCCTGGCCGAGCGGGACATTCCCCTCCTGAACACCGCGGAGCACGGCGCCATCACGGTGCGCTGGAAAAGTCCGGACGCCGGACCAAAGGCGAGTACGGAGAGAAAAGGAGCCTTCAGGTTGCAACACATCCGGGCCCTGATGCGATTGTCCGGTCAAATTTAAGCTGGCCCGGCATATTCCTGCATGCCCCAAACAAAAATGCCGGCCGACCCGGCGTAGTCTGTCCCTGCATTTGGATCCAGGGCAAATTTGTTCTCGCGGCTGGTTCACCCCATTTTGGCCGGCTCGAAACTCCCTCACCGACCTCGCACCATCAAGCCGTTGCACAATGAAAACAAAAAATCGCAACAAGATGCTCGACAACGGCGTATGAACGATGCCTGGCTCGGTCAGACAGTCGATCCGGCCAAAACGGGGTGAACCAGCCCAAATATTTCAGGTGGTCAGCAGAGAACACATTTGCCTTGATTTGGCTCTGAGCAAGATTGCTAAAGTACATGACATCCTGTAATCTTGTTTCAGGTTCGGTTCATGAGCGCGTCTCCTGTTGCCTTTCACATTAACGTCAAATCTTTTGCAACGAGACCAATTTCCATCATGAAAAGCGCTTCAGCCTGGATAAGCCGTGATCACACTCCTTGAAGACAGCCTTCTTGTCTGGCTGAAGCTTTTGTTGCCCGGCATGTCGTGGGTCTGGGTTTTGCCTCGCCGGCTGCTCACCAGCGAGCATCCCTTGAAGCAACGACTCTGCGCTGGAGCCGGGGCGGTCATTGTCGGGATATTACTGACTGCCCTGACGACCTTGACCCTTGGAGAATTGGGCCTTTTCACCCCGCGCATCGGCTGGACTGTTTGGCTTATTCTCGTGTTCAGCGGCTTCGGCACGGGGCTGATGATATACGGTCGCCCCGTCTTCCGGCTCTACATCCAAACCTTGCCTCTGTGTGCTGTGGCCCTGGTCGGCATCGGGGTGATCATGGCCTGCCCCAATCGGGGTGAATGGCTCGCCGGCGGATGGGATCCCGGCGTGTACATGAACGAGTCCGCGGCCCTGGAGCGGACAGGCACGTTTTATCCGCCGGACACTTTTTTTTATGAACTCTTCACTCCGAAAGAACAAAAGGCCGTCACCCCGCGCACGTTCAGCCGGGGGACAGAACGATTCAACGGAGTGCTCACCCATCCGGAAAAAAAGTCTTTTCTTTTTGAGTTTTTCCGCCTGACCCCATCCCTGTTCGCCGCCATCAATCGAGCCGGGGGGCTGGGGGCCATGACCCGCTCCAATACTATCATAGGCATGATGGTCCTCTTTTGCTTCGCTGCCTTTGCCTGGAAAAACTTCGGCTTTCCCCACGCAATCTTTTCAACATTCCTGGTGGCAGCGCAACCCATATTTCTTTATCATACCCATTTCCCGACAGCGGAGATGCTCCATCTCTTTCTGATTATTGCCTTGCTGTATGTGCTCATCAACCAACCACCGACACCACGCACGACAATTCTGGCTTTTTTGCTCCTTTCGGCCGCAGTCTTGAACCGTTTCAGCTTTCTCCCTTTTGCCGGGATCCTGCTGTTTTGCCTGGCCATTGCGGAAATTGCCGATAATGACCGAGGAGCCATTCTCGTCCGTCGCCTCGCCCTTATCATCGCCTGCGTGTCAAGCGCGGCGCTGAACACTGTCATAGCTCCGGCATCCCTGGATGGATGGGCCGGCTCGACACTGAACGTCATGCTTTCCACCGCGGGTGCCGCTTTCCTTGGTGCGCTCCTGGTCGACTGCCTTGCCTGTTCCAAGACGATCCGGTCCCGCATGCAACGCCTGCCAAGCTACGCCATGAACATCCTGGGGATATCTTTTCTGCTGCTGGTTCTTGTTTCGTGGCTCTTCCGCGAGCATATCGGGAAAATTGACGACCTGGACAACTTGATACGGCTTATTCCGTTCTGCGGGTGGCTGCCCATGCTCTGCGCCGGACTGGGCATGCTCGCCGTACTTTTTCTTCGTCCCCGCTTGACCCCGCAACTTCTGGCAGTGATCATGTTCTTTTTTCTTGTCTGCTGGCTGCTGATTCTCAAAAAATACATCGTTGACTTGTATCCCTGGGCCACGCGCCGCTACTTGCCCTATCTGATCCCCTTCATCGCCCTGTCCGCCGGATATGTGCCGGCCAGGCTTTGGCAGATACGTAAATACCCCCAGGCCGGCAAAACTTTGGCGCTCATCGTATTTTTGTTTCTGCTCGCCGTACCGGCCAAAACAAGCTGGCAAGCCTGGAACGCCACGCATTATGACGGCTTGGGGGAAACCCTGGCCCTGGTCGCGGACCAGATCGGCCCACACGACATTGTCATCGCGGATCACTCCTTGTGGGGCACTCCTCTGGCGCTGATCCTCGGAAAAAACGTGCTGGACGGCAGAGGCTTGTGGGAAGACAAGACCGAAAAACGCATGGCCTCCATGCTTCCGGCCCTGAACAGGCTTTCCAAACAGGGTAAACGGATACGCTTTTTAACATCTACCAAAAAAGGCATGTCCATCTATCCTATGGTTCAGGATCAAGCGCGTTTGGACTGGACAGGACCCGAGGCAACCTTCCGGGGGGCTGTCCAGCATCCCCGGGCCAAAGGCTTCCATCAGTGGAAACAGGATGTAATATTTCGCCTCTTTACTTGGCAACCTGACCAAAATTCTTTAAACAGTCCTGTTGCCCAGGACACTTTTGGACCTGTCAATGGAGTTACTTTGCCGCACCCGGCCTCTTGATCCGCAGGCCACGCGGCAATTGTTGGGATTATCATGAAGCTCATCATCCAAATCCCCTGTTATAACGAGGAAGCCTCCCTGCCCGTGACTCTGGCCGACTTGCCCAGGCAAGTACCAGGTTTTGACGCCGTGGAATGGCTGATCATCGACGACGGGTCCACGGACAAGACCGTGGACGTGGCCA
Source organism: Desulfonatronum sp. (assembly GCA_011049455.1). Taxonomy (GTDB): domain Bacteria; phylum Desulfobacterota; class Desulfovibrionia; order Desulfovibrionales; family Desulfonatronaceae; genus Desulfonatronum. Next base: position 7,132 of record DSBL01000135.1, read on the forward strand.
AGGCCCACGGCGTGGACCACATTGTCCGGCTCCCAAGAAACCAGGGGCTGGCCAGGGCGTTCAGCGCCGGGCTCCGAGCCTGCCTGGGACACGGCGCGGACGTGATTGTCAACACGGACGCGGACAACCAGTACCATGCCGGGGACATTCCCGCCCTTGTCGCCCCCATCCTGGAGGGCCGCGCCGAAATCGTCATCGGCGCACGCCCCATTGACGAGATCCGTCACTTTTCCCCGGCCAAGAAATCCCTGCAGAAACTCGGCTCCTGGACGGTCCGTTTGGCCAGCAACACGAACATCCCGGACGCGCCCAGCGGTTTTCGGGCCATGTCGGCCCAGGCCGCTCAGGAACTGAACGTCTTCAGCAACTACACGTACACGTTGGAAATGATCATCCAAGCCGGCCAGAAAGGCATCCCCCTGACCTGGGTGCCGGTGCGCATCAACCCGGAACTGCGGCCCTCGCGCCTGATGCGTAGCACGCCCCACTACATCCTGCGCTCCATGATGACCATTGTCCGCATTTTCGTGATCTACCGGCCGTTTCGTTTTTTCTTTGCCATCGGCGCTTTTCTGACCTTTCTGGGGGCGTTTTTAGGCATCCGTTTTTTGTACTTCTACTTTTTCACCCCGAAAAACGTGGGCATGGTCCAGTCCCTGATTTTCGCCTCCATCCTCATCGGCATCGGGTTCCAGACCATCACCCTGGCCTTTATCGCTGATATACTGAGCGTGAACAGGCGTCTTCTGGAGCGCATCAACAAGAAGCTTGCATCGAAAACCTGACCCTTCGGCTGATTGCCTTTCATGCGCGTAACTGCTCAGCACAATTTTCGCTGCATGCACAGCATGGCTGATTTGCCTTGTTTCGGCTTTGTCGCCTGTCTGACTGAGCCTGACATCGTCAGTCGAACCATTGCCAAACGCAGAGAGCACATGCTTTTGTTCATGGCGTGCAAGGGTTCGACGTTACGAGGTCGGCGAAGGAGTTGCGACAAAGCCGAAACAAGGCAAACCAGCCACCGGCCATATATGGTGAGTAGTTACTCATGCGCTATCTGATCGACTTGCAGCATCCGGCCCACCTGCACGTATTCCGCAACCTGGCCGCGCGGCTTGCCCGTGAGGGGCATCAGGTCCTGTTCACGGGACGCAAAAAGGACATCCTCCTGGACTTGGCCCGGGATTACGGCCTGGATGTCCGGGTGCTGAGCACGGCCAAAAGCGGCCTGCTGAACATGGTCCTGGAAGTTGTTCAGCATCAGGCCAGGCTGTTGGGATTGATCAAATCCTAC
>DSBL01000090.1 GCA_011049455.1 Desulfonatronum sp.
AAAGTATTCTTTGCCAAGTCAATGCCGATTACGCTAACTGTACTCATGGGATGGCCTCCTTCAAGGGTTTTGGTGTCCTTGACGCATACCCCTTTTAAAGGGGCGGGGCCATCCCATCACTGTCGCAAACTTCCTCGCCGACTTCGTATGTCCAAACGATGGCCTGAGTTGCACAAACATCACGGTAGACGCGCCGGGCAATCGTTTGGACGAACGAATCCCGGCTCGGTCAGACAGTGCGCCAACACTGAAAAGCAACACGCAGCCCGTTTTGGAAAAACTCCTCATGCACCCATTGCCTGGATCGGGCGTCGGCCGCCGGTGACCGCGTCCGCTACACTGCCCTGGTTTTTTCTTCAAAGGAGAGAGTTATGGAAAACATGTTCCCCGCGTTGATCATCATCCTGCTGGTCGTGGTCCTGGGCTTGATCCTGCGCCGCGGCGGATTCCCCGGCTGAGGCCCGGCCTCTGGCTGCGGGACGCAGCCCGGCAATGGGAACAAACAGGTCCGAAAAAACACACCCCCGGAAAAGCAGAAGCCCTAGCTGAGTGTTGAAAAAGTCCTTATCCGGCAGTCCGTTCAAAAACCCCAAGCGCAAGGAACAAAAAAAGTTCAAGGTCGAAGCGTATTTATTCATACGTGAGAGTTTGAACTTTTTACAGTGACGCAGCAATTGGGAGTTTTTCAACGGACTGCTAGCAGTGATGGGAGGGCCTGGACATGTTTGACGAGCGAAGCACTGCCTGCAGCGCAAGCCATGCTTGCCAAACATTCATGTTTCCAGTAACCAAGCCAAGTTCACGCGGAGAGGTGTCCGAGCGGCCGAAGGAGCACGATTGGAAATCGTGTACACCTTGACGGGTGTCGCGGGTTCAAATCCCGCCCTCTCCGCCATACAAATCAGCAGGTTAGCCGTCTTTTCGGGCGGCTTTTTGTATTTTGCCGCCAATGTCCCCTCCGATGTTCCCGGGATGCGCTGGCCAGGTGGACAGGGGAAAAAGTGCCTGCTAAGATATTTTCTTAAAAGACGTAAAAAAGGAAGCCGGGCGGCATAAGCGCTGCCAACCCCGTCAGGCCCGAGAGGGAGCAGCGGCAACAGTGGCTTATGGGTGCCCGGCTTCCTTGAAAGCACGGACGTGAACCGGTCAGTCCGTGCTTTTTCTTTTGGACCGTGCCCCTGAGTTTTTCATGAACGAATCGCTCTGGCTGGGATTTGTCTTGCTGGACCTGACCATGGTCCTGATTGTTTTCCGCTTTTTCGGCAGGCAGGGACTGTTCGCGCTGATCGTCTTTAATCTGATTCTGTGCAACATCCAGGTTCTGAAAACCATCCAGCTGTTCGGCCTGACCACCACGTTGGGCAACATCCTCTATGCCAGCGTTTTTTTCGCCACTGACCTTCTCGGCGAACACTACGGCCGGGAGGAGGCCAAGAAAGCGGTCATCCTCGGATTCTTCAGCCTGGTCCTGGCCGTGATCTACATGCAGATCGCCCTGCTTTTCGTCCCTTCGGAAGCGGACTTTGTCCAGCCCCATCTCCAGGCCTTGTTCGGCATCCTGCCCCGGGTGGTTCTGGCCAGCATGACCGCCTACCTCGTCTCCCAGTGGCACGATATCTGGGCCTTTCACTTCTGGAAGTCGCGCACCCGCGGTCGGCATCTCTGGCTGCGCAACAACGCCAGCACCATGGTCAGCCAGCTTTTGGACACGACCGTGTTCTGCTCCATTGCGTTTTTGGGACTGTTCCCCCTGTCCGTCTGGCTGCAAATCCTGGCCAGCACCTATGTCATCAAGATGCTGGTCGCCCTGCTGGACACTCCGTTCATCTATCTTGCGGCCAGGTTCAGACCCGGGGACGTTCATTCCTCCGAGACCATGCGCATCAACTCGTCCAGCAATCCGTAGAACACATCGGGCGGACAGACCTTCTCATCAATGTCGCAGGAAAAGGGCGATTCTGCCTCGGCGATGCTGGTCAACCCCTCATAAACGCAGACCAGCAGGGATGCATCCTCCAGGGCTCCGGCGCGGCGGGCCAGTGTAATCAGCTCCGGCGGCGCGCCGGGGTCCCAGACGGACCTGCACGCCCGCGTCCATGAAATCAAAATCAAAAAAATCCAGAAATTCCCGCGCCATCTCCTGCATACGCTCCCCCTCGGGCAACGCCGCCTGCCTGTCTGCCGCGGCACCCTTGCCCCCATGCCCTGACCTGGCTATATTCGTTCGTGTCCTTTGCGACAAGACAGTATTTTGCATTGAAGCCGGAAGACCATCCAACCTGTTGGTTTTCTTGATCATGCAACCCTTCAATCCCCGGCTTCCCCGGCCAGGATTCGGCCTTGCGGATGCGCAGGACCGCCCCAAGGAGTACCCTCGCATGCCCTATCATGTCGGTGTTGACGTCGGTTCGGTCAGCGTCAACTGCATTGTTGTCAATGAACAGGAATCCATTGTTTTTGAAGCGCCTTACCGCAGACACTTCGGCCTGATCCTGGAGGAAACCGCCCGGGTGCTGGAAGAAGTTTTCACGCGCTTTCCCCGGGAACAGGTTCAGTCCGTTTCCTTCACCGGAAACCAGGGGCAAACCCTGAGCAAGATCGTGGACGCGCCCTTTGAGGTGGAAACCATTGCCCAGGTGCTCGGTACGACAAAGGTCTCCCCGGGCGTGCGGAGCATCATCAGCATCGGCGGACAGGACGCGGCCCTGTTCGAACTGGACTACGACCAGGGCGGCAACTGGCGGCTTTCGGCTTTCAACGTGAACGGCCCCTGCGCCTCGGGCACGGGCTCCTTCATCGACCAGCAGGCCGAGCGGCTGACCTTTGCCATGTACGGGGAAGCCTTCGACATGAGCCAGGAAAAACTGCAGAAGGTGCTGGAGGATTTCATTTCCCTGGGTCTGACCAGCACCTACCCCGCGCCCGTGGCCTGCCGCTGCACCGTGTTCACCAAGTCCGACATGATCCATTTGCAGAACAAGGGCGAAACCCTGCCCAACATCATCGCCGGCCTGCATCACGGCACAGCGGCCAACTATTTCAGCACCATCGTGGCCAACCGCAAGCTGTCCGAGCCCATGGTGTTCATCGGCGGCATGGCCTCCAACCGCCTGCAGGTGGAAGCTTTCCGCAAATACACCCCCGGGCTGCTGGTTCCGGCCCATCACGTTTCCCTGGGCGCCTTGGGCGCGGCCTTGCAATCTTTGCGCAACAACGTGCGCAATGCCGTTGACATCGCGGTGCTGCGTTCGCCGGTTGCCTCGCGGGTGGACAGCATTTCCCGGGCCGTGCCGCTCTCCCTGGAATTGACATCGTTCGACGCGGACAATTCCCTGCCTTTCGCGCTACAGGACACCGGGCGAATGGATGCCTATCTGGGCGTGGACATCGGCTCCACCTCCACCAAGTACGCCCTGATTGATGATCAGGGCCGGATCATGCATAAATGCTATGTGGCCACGCAGGGCAAACCCATTGAGGTGACACAGAACCTGCTGCGCCATCTGCACCGGGAAATCAGCCCGCGCATCCAGCTCAAGGCCGTGGCCACCACCGGCTCGGGCCGCAATGTGGTGGGCGATTTTTTGGACGCGGACCTGATCATCGACGAAATCACGGCCCACGCCCGGGGCGCGGTGGCCGTGGATCCGGAAATCGACACCATTTTTGAAATCGGCGGGCAGGACTCCAAATACATTGCCATTGACCAGACCCATCCCACGGACTTCATGATGAACAAGGTCTGCGCCGCCGGCACGGGCAGTTTCCTGCACGAGCTGGCCAACAAGATGAAAATCAACATCTTCGGAGAATTCCAGGAAGTGGCCCTGTCCTCCCAAAACCCGGTGAACCTGGCTGAACGCTGCACCGTGTTCATGGAATCCGACCTGACCTGCTACGCTCAAAAAGGGGCGTCCCGCCAAGACCTGATCGCCGGGCTCTGCTACGCCATTGTGCGCAATTATCTGCATAGGGTCGTGGAAAACCGGCGCATCGGCAAACGGATCATGTTTCTTGGCGGACCCTCCCTGAACAAGGGCATTGTGGCGGCCTTTGAAAAGGTGCTGAAAAAGCCCATCCTCGTCCCCAGGCACCGGGAGGTCATGGGCGCATTCGGCGCGGCCCTGGCGGTTCAGGAATTGGCCACAGTCAAGGGCATTGAAGAAAAAAAACGCGACCTGGAAAACCTGGCCGGCCTGGAGGTTTCCTTCAAGGAAAGCATCTGCCGGGCGGACAAGAATTGCCATAATGAATGCAAGCTAAAAATCTACAACTTCGGGGGGCGAAAAAGCGTCTGGGGCGGGGATTGCGGCCGCTACGAGGCCGCCCAGGCCGGTTCGAACAAGGAAACCGACTATTTTCAGCTGCGCAAAAAGCTGTTTGAGCAGGCCATGGAAGAGGCCGGGGTGCGTCCGGGCGAAAAACCCTCGCCCGGAGCGGGACGGCCGCTGATCGGGGTCCCCCTCGGCCTGCACTCCTTGGATTGGGGCGTTTTCTGGGCTCATCTGCTGGCAAATCTCGACCTGGCCGTATATTTCAGCCCCTTCACCACCCAGGCCATAGCCCTGGCCGGCGTGGAAAGCATGACCGCGGAGACCTGTTTCCCGGTGAAGGTCTTTCACGGCCATGTGCGCCATCTTTTGGACCACGCCGAGCTGTTGTTTCTGCCCAACGTGATCAACATGGCCGCCTTGGACCCCGAGGAAAAGGCCCAGTACTGCCCCTTGGTGGAAAGCTCCCAATACCTGGTCCGGGCCGCATTGCGCATTGACGACAAACGGATCATCCGGCCCACGCTACATCTCAAGGAAGGCCCCCGGATGCTTGTCCGGTCCGTGCGCGACGCCCTGCCCAAAGCCCTTTGCCCCTCGGAAAGCAAAATAGCCCTGGCCCTTGACCATGCCTGGGAGCGGCAGGCCGCCTTCAAGGCAAACCTCCTCCGCCAGGGCCGCGAGATCCTGGCCCGGACCGGCCCGGACCAGGCGGTGTGGATCGTCTCCGGCCGGCCGTACAACCTCTACGACGAGCGGCTGAACCTGCAGATCGGCCGGCAGATGGCCAAACTCGGGATCAGAGCCCTGCCCCTGGACTTTGTGGACGTGGAAAACGAACCGCTGCACGACTTTCCCCGGATGTACTGGGGACTGGGGGCCAGGATTCTGCGCGCGGCCAAAATCATTGACCGGACACCCAATTGGTTCGGTGTTCATTTGACCAATTTTTCCTGCGGTCCGGATTCCTTTATCGAACATTTTTACGCGCACGTGCTCAACAAAAAACCCTTCTTGATCCTGGAACTGGACGAGCACAGCGCCGTGGCCGGGATGCTCACCCGCATCGAGGCCTTTCAAAATGTGGTCAAGAACGTGCAGGCAGGGCTGAGCAATCACAATATGCGCGGACCTTCCGCGGCGGCCGTTGCAGCATCCGCGTGACTGCCGCCGGCGCACGGCTTGGCCGTCGGGAAATCCTTGAACCCTGAACCTGAAGGGATTCGCTTATGGAAATGCCCCCTGAAGAATCATCCTCTTTTGCGGAACGGTTGACCCGGAACGTCAGCCGCTTTGACGTCTCAGGCAAAACACTGCTCATCCCGGACATGGCCCCCAGGGGCTCGCGGCTTCTGGCCGCCAGCTTCCGGGCCTTCGGCGTGCCGGCCCAGGTTCTGCCCACCTACACCCACCTGCATTTGGGCAAGGAATTCACCTCGGGCAAGGAATGCTTCCCCTGCCAGGTCACCCTGGGCGATATCCTGGGCTTTCTGCAGGAGGAGAAAAAGCTGCTGGGCCGGGACTTCAACGTGACGGACTATGTCTATTTCATGCCCGAGGCCGACGGCCCCTGCCGGTTCGGCATGTACAACAAGATGCAGCGGTTGGTGCTGGACCGTTTTCCTGAATTCAAGGACATCCCCATCCTGTACATGTCCACGGCCGATGGATACGCCTCCACCGGAGTCCTGCCGGGCGAACAGGCCAAGCTTTTCCGCCGCCTGGCCTACGTGGCCACGATCCTGGCCGACGTCCTGGACCGCATCGTCTGGCGGGTGCGCCCTTACGAGCGCGAACCGGGCCGGACCGACGCCTTCATGGACAAGGCTCAGCAGGACATGATCGACCTGATTGAAAGACGAGGCCAGGCCAGGGATTTCAAGGCGCTCTACGCCCTGCTGGGCGAAATCGCATCCCAGGCCAAATCCATCATCGACCCAAACCGGCCGCGCAAGCCCAGGATCGGCATTGTCGGTGAAATCTATCTGCGCACCCATCCGGACTCCAACCAGCACATCATCCGCGAACTGGAGCGTTTCGGCGCGGAAGTGGTGGACGCCTCGCTGGGGGAATGGGTCAATTTTGTATCCTACGAGCAATACCGCAATATCCGCAAGCAGTGGCGCCTGGCCTGGAAACGCATGGATGCGGCCGGGCTGGTGGATGCCTCGCGCCAATGGGTGGGAAGCCGTTTGGAAATGGCCTGGCAGGGGTGGCGGCAAAACCAAGTCTATCAAAAAGCCATGGAGCATTTGGACATCCAGGGGGACCATGCCATTCCCACGGTGGAGGCCCAGCTGGACCAGGACCGGCTGTTCAGCTTTGACATCGGCACGGAAGCCGTCCTGAGCATCGGCGGGGCCTTGGAATACGTCCACGACCATTTTGACGGGGTGGTCAATGTCTTCCCCTTCACGTGCATGCCCAGCACCATCACCTCGGCCATTCTCAAGCCCCTGTTGTTGAGGATGAACGTGCCCTACCTGGATGCCGCCTACGACGGAACCATTCAACCCAATCGGGAAGTGGCCCTGCGCACCTTCATGTACCAGGCGACCCAGCACAAGGCGGCCCGGGAGGTCAAAAAGGACGCGGATTCCAGGCAATAGCCATCCCGCGCTCCGAATCCAAATCGGTATCCAAATCGAAATCGAAATCGAAATCGGGATCGAAATCGGGATCGGGATCGAAATCGGGATCGGGATCGAAATCAGGATCGGGATCGAAATCAGGATCGGGATCGAAATTGCCCCCGAAGGCAACGGGAAAACTGCCGCCGCGGATGGACGGCGGCAGTTCGAGATAGCCCGCGGTCCTGCCTTGGAGTGCGCCGCGATCCAGGACGTTCCGGTTGTTGGCACGGCCCCTGGCGAAGCGAAGAGCCAGAAGGGAGAGAAGCACGAAGGAACAGGCTCACTATTCTTGTCCTTTGAATTTTCAGGGATGGCCGGGAGAACAGCTGATCAGGCGTGCAAGTCGTCCAGCGGGCTTCGCACGCCCTGGCCTCCCTGTTGCAGCACGTGCGTGTAGATCATGGTCGTGGACACGTCGTTATGGCCGAGCAAGGCCTGCAGGGTTCTGATGTCCGCACCTCGCTGCAACAGGTGGGTGGCAAAGGAGTGGCGGAAGGTGTGGGCCGTGACGCGCTTGCTGATCCCCGCCCGTTTTGTCGCAGAACGGACGGCCTTGTTCACGACGCTCGGATCGACATGATGCCGTCTCGTGACTTTGCTGAGCGGATCGACGCTGAGCTGGCGTGAGGGGAAGACATACTGCCACCGCCAGTCCCGATCCGCATCCGGGTATTTTCGTTCCAGGGCGTGGGGCATGTACACCGAGCCGAATCCCTCGGAAAGGTCCTGTTCATGAAGCAGCTTGACCTTGAGCAGGTGGTTCTGGAGCTGCGGGACAATAGAATCGGCCAGGGGCGTGACGCGGTCCTTGCCCCCTTTGCCGGAGCGGACGGTAATCTGCTTGTACCCGTAATCGATATCCTGGACACGGAGCTTGATGGCTTCGGCAATCCGCACGCCGCTTCCGTAAAGAAGCTTCACGATGAGTTGGGGTACGCCTTCCACCAGGGAGATGATCCTGGCTGCCTCATCCACTGTCAGGACGACAGGAATCCTGGGGTCTTTCCTGGAACGGACAGCCTGTATTTCCTCGTTCAGGGGAACATTCAGCACACGTTTGTACAGAAAGACAAGGGCGTTCATGGCCTGGTTCTGCGTCGATGGCGCAACGTTGCCATTGATGGCCAAGTCGGTCAGGAAGGCCTCGATTTTGGCGGCCCCGCCGGAGAGATCCTCGCGGCGGGTCATGTTGTGGAAGGCGACATAGCGCCTGATCCAATCGCAGTAGGACCGCTCCGTGTGGATGGAGTAGTGGCGCCGACGCATCACCTGACGGACCTCATCCAAGAGCCTGGGTTTCGGCTTGTTTGACATGACAGTTTTTCTGGGCATATCTGGTTGGAAACACGTGATAACAGGGGTTGGGCAAACTTGCCTGTTTTTGCGCTAAATATCAACTTATCAGGTCAAATTTACCTGATAATAAATTGTT
>DSBL01000144.1 GCA_011049455.1 Desulfonatronum sp.
CTAATGGCAAAGGCCCACAAAGAGTGCGAATGGAAGCATGACTTATCGGGGCTGCTCAACAGGGCTCGCAGGCTAAAAGGTGGTCCGCCACGGCGGACGTTGACTAGCCTTCTCATGGAAGGATGCAAGGCACAGTCCCAGGCCGACGCCGAAGGCGGAGATCACAATCACCTTGCGGTGGTCCACCCGTGAGGAGACAAATCCGGAAGCCAGCAAGGCAATGCTGTACCCCAAGGAAACGATGAAAAAGAGTTCCCCGGCCTGGGCTTTGGTCAGGTCAAAATCCTCTCTGACATACAATAAAAAAGGCGCCAGGATAACCCTTGTCAAAAAGTTGACCAGGAAAATGCCCGTCAGGCTGAGCAGGGCCGGGACAACGGAGCCAAATGGAGAAAAAACGGCACTCTCCTGTCCGGGGGGAGCGGCAATGGTGGTCATGAATGTTAATAACCTCTTGAGCAGCCTGGGAAAAAACACCGCCGTTGTTCTGGGCAGGCATCCACGATCACGGGGAGGATTTCAGGTGGTTTTTCCATTCATTGCCATACAAGATCGCCGGAATAGCGAAAAGGACATAGATCAGGACGGCCATGCCCAGATCCAGGGGCCAAAAAGGTGATGCGTCCTCCCTCAGGGTGGACAGGACAAGCAGAACGTGACCGCCCCCCAGGATCAGGGTCAAACGCCCCGCCCACGACCAAAAAGCCGCTGTGAAAAAACGCCTGCCGAACGCCAGTCCGAAACAGCCCAGCAAACACAGGGCGAACAACACAATATCCATCACAAGCTTGAAGGCGAACAAAGGGTCCGTTGTTGACAACAATTGCACTCCCCGCGTCACGGTGGAGGACAGGAACAATATCGCCAGCAGCAAAAAATATGTTTTCATCAGGCCACCTTCCTCTGAACTGTCCCGCAATTCCTGAGGAAAAAAAGGCCGCGGCAAAACCGCGGCCTGGAGATGCATGGTGCTCCCGGTAGGATTCGAACCTGCGGCCTATCGCTTAGGAGGCGATCGCTCTATCCATCTGAGCTACGGGAGCCGATCATGATTCCGTAATCCGCCTGAAAAACTGCGTCAAGCCGTATTGGCCACGTTTACCCCATCTGGGTTAAAACAGAACACGCCTCGGATACATATAAAGCCAAAAAACAACCGTTTCATGATATATTGCAGTTGGCTGGACCACTTCCATATTTTGGCGGGCAAACGAAAGTGTTCACAATCTTACTGCTCTTCCCGCCTGATTCGCGCTCCGACATTGGTCAATTTCGCTTCCAGGTCTTCATAACCCCGATCAAGATGATAGATGCGGCGCACCTCCGTGGTTCCTTTGGCCGCCAAGCCAGCCAGAACCAAGGAAGCGCTGGCCCGCAAGTCCGATGCCATCACCGGAGCTCCAACATAGTGGTCCGCGCCCCTGACCATGGCATTTTGCCCGGAAAGCTTGATCTGCGCCCCCATGCGCACCAGTTCCTGGACATGCATGAAGCGGTTTTCAAAAATTGTCTCCTTGATCACCCCGGAGCCTTGGGCCAGGCCCATCAGGGCCATGATCTGAGCCTGCATATCCGTGGGAAATCCCGGAAACGGCTGGGTCATCACGTCCACGCCCACCAGCTTGGTACCGCGTCTGGCCAGCACCCCGGACTTTCCTTCCTGAATCCAGACGCCCATTTCCCGAAGCTTGTAGACCACGGCGTCCAGGTCAGTGATGGAGCAGCCTTCCAGATACAGTTCGCCGTCCGTGATCACGGCCGCGACCATGTATGTTCCTGCTTCAATGCGGTCGGCCATGACCTGAAAATCCACTCCTGACAGTTCATCCACGCCCTGCACTCTGATGATGCTCGTGCCCTGGCCTGAAATGTTCGCTCCGCAGGCGTTTAAAAAGTCAGCTAGATTGACCACCTCGGGCTCCCTGGCCGCATTTTCCAGGATGGTTTCTCCCTGGGCCAGGCTGGCGGCCATGAGCAGGTTTTCCGTTCCGCCCACGGTGGGAAAGTCAAAGTGAATGTGCGCACCCTTGAGCCGTTTACATTGGCCGATAATGTTCCCCGCCTCCAAATTGAACTTCGCGCCCATGCGCTCCAGACCGCGCAGATGCAGGTCCACGGGCCGCGAGCCGATGGCGCACCCGCCTGGCAGGGCCACCACGGCCTTGCCCAATCGGGCCAGCAAGGGCCCCAGACAAAGAACCGATGCCCGCATGGTCCGCACCAGGTCGTAGGGGGCTTGTGCCTGAAGATCAGGCCCGACACAGACCGTTACGGCGGCAATGTCCTGTTCAGCCTCGCACCCCAAAAGCCTGAGCAGACCCAGCGTCGTGGCAATGTCTTTAAGCCTTGGCACATTGGCCAATCGCACAGGTCCCCTGGCCAGAATGCAAGCCAACAAAATCGGCAGGGCTGCGTTCTTGGAACCGCTGATCCGCACCCGCCCGCGCAGGGGCGTTCCTCCCTCAATAACCAGCTTATCCATGAAGATGACCCCAAAAAGGAGATAAGAGGGTTAAAAAATGAGAACTCAATCTTGAAGCTCCCGGGACCGGAACATGGCCACCGGACATCTTCTTGCAATCATGACCGTAAACAACTCCCCGCCCCTTGACTGAAGAGTATGAATTGACCTAGAAATCTCTTTTTGCGGTGGGTGTAGCTCAGTAGGTAGAGCACCTGGTTGTGGCCCAGGCGGCCGCGCGTTCAAGTCGCGTCATCCACCCCATGCGCATCAAGGGGTCGATCCAATCGGATTGACCCCTTTTTGCTAGCGCTCTTGACCAGCCTGGAGATATAGGTTTTTCTCTCCTTTTACAAACGCAATCCGCTGTATATTTTTCATCACATGTGGAAGTCGAAAACCACAACAATTATTCCAATGCGAGGAGAGCCGACATGACCAAAGTAACCGCCAATTCCATGGATTATAAAGTGCGGGATCTCTCGTTGGCCCAATGGGGCCGCCAGGAAATGGACATTGCGGAAACCGAGATGCCCGGTTTGATGGCCCTGCGGTCCGAGTTCGGCGCGTCCAAGCCCCTGACCGGGGCACGCGTCGCCGGATGCCTGCACATGACCATTCAGACCGCGGTGCTTATTGAAACCTTGATTCATTTGGGCGCAGAGGTGCGCTGGAGTTCCTGCAACATATTTTCCACCCAGGATCATGCGGCCGCCACCATCGCCGCCGCCGGCATCCCTGTTTTTGCCTGGAAAGGTGAAACCGAGGAAGAATACTGGTGGTGCGTAGACCAGACCATCAAGGGCCCGGACGGATGGACCCCGAACATGCTTGTTGACGATGGAGGAGATTTGACCCAAGTCATGCATGAAAAATATCCGGAACTCATGCATGGCATTCGTGGGCTTTCCGAAGAAACAACCACCGGCGTACATCGTCTGTATCAGATGGAAAAAACCGGCACGTTGAAATGTCCGGCATTTAATGTCAACGATTCCGTAACCAAAAGCAAGTTCGACAATCTTTACGGCTGCCGGGAATCCCTGGCCGACGGCATCAAGCGGGCCACTGATGTAATGGTGGCCGGGAAGGTCGTTGTGGTGGCCGGATACGGTGACGTGGGCAAGGGCTGCGCCCAGGCCATGCGCGGGTTGGGGGCCAGGGTACTGATTACGGAGATCGACCCGATCATCGCTTTGCAGGCGGCCATGGAAGGCTATCAGGTGCTGACCATGGACGAGGCCGCCCCTGTTGGCGACATCTTTGTCTCGGCCACAGGCTGCCGGGAGGTAATCACCCGCAAACACATGGACGCCATGAAGGACCAGGCCATTGTCTGTAACATCGGCCATTTTGACCTGGAAATCGACGTGGCCGGAATCCGCGAATTGAACTGGATCAACATCAAGCCCCAGGTGGATCATATCGTCTTCCCGGACGGCAAGCGAATCATCCTCCTGGCCGAAGGCCGACTGGTGAACCTGGGCTGCGCCACGGGCCACCCGTCCTTTGTGATGTCGGCATCCTTCACCAACCAGATCATCGCCCAGATCGAACTGTGGACCAATCCCGGGAAATACGAGAACAAGGTCTACGTGTTGCCCAAGCTTCTGGACGAAAAGGTGGCCCGCCTGCATCTGGGCAAGCTGGGCGTTCAATTGTCCACCCTGACCAAGGCCCAGGCCGATTATTTGGGCGTGCCCGTGGAAGGACCGTACAAGCCGGAGTACTATCGATATTGATTTCCAAGAAGGTTCTCCGTTCCAGGCTGTTGGCGCGTCGCCGAAGCATGACCCCGGACGATGTCCAAAAACGCAGCCTGGCAATTCAGGACAGGGTGCGCGGCGTTCCCGGCTGGGAAACCATGCGCACGGTTCTGGTCTACCTGCCGTTCCAGAACGAGGCGGATACCTGGGCATTAATTCATGAATTGTGGGACCAAAGGGTGCAAACTCTTGCGCCCTGTTGCCGTCCTGATTGTCCAGGTGAAATGGATATCTATGCTTTTCAGTCTGTCCAGGATCTGCGGCCCGGCACCTTCACCATTCCGGAACCCGATCCCCTTCTGTGCACCCTGGTTGATCCGCGGGCGTGCGATTGTGTTCTCGTGCCTGGAGCGGCCTTTGACCGTTCCGGCTTTCGTCTCGGTTTCGGCGGTGGGTATTACGACCGCCTCCTGCCCGGGTTGAGCAATGAGACCCTGACCATCGGTCTGGCCTACGACTTTCAGATCGTGGAGCACCTGCCCCGCGAGTCACACGATCAGCCGGTCCGAGTGGTCTGCACGGACCAGGAAAGCATCCAGGCGCGGTCATGACCGTTATCCCCTTCACCTTTCCCGGAGTGCCTCATGTGCACGCGGCCTTCACCACCCGCCTGGGCGGTGTCAGCCAAGGCCCATTCCATGCGGCCAACCTGTCCTGGGAAGTGGGAGATGAACGCGAAGCCGTGGCAGAAAACCGCAGGAATCTTCAGCGAATACTGGGTGTTGTGAATTGGGTCGAGGCCAGGCAGGTTCACGGGAGCGACGTTCTGGTCGAGCCGGAACCCGGCATGATCATCGATTTTGACGCAAAGGAAGGCGACGGCCTGATCACCTCCCGACCCGGCCAGGTCCTGGCCGTGAAGACCGCGGATTGCCAACCCATTCTCCTGGCCCACGCCAGCGGTCGTCATGTGGCGGCCCTGCACTGCGGCTGGCGCGGCAACCGCCAGGAATTTCCGCAACGGGGCGTGGCGGCGTTCTGCAAAGCCTGCGACATAGCTCCAGAAAAAATTTTCGCCGTTCGCGGACCAAGTCTGGGCCCTTCGGCCAGCGAATTCGTGAATTTCGACCTGGAATGGGGATCCGGGTTCCGGAATTATTATGATCCAGTCGCCAAAACCATGGATCTCTGGTGCCTGACCAGGGATCAGCTTCTGCAGGCGGGCCTGCGGCAGGACCGCATCTTTTCCGTGGACCTCTGCACCTACAGCCTGCCCGGAACCTTCTTCTCCTACCGCCGCGACAAGACCACCGGCCGGCAGGCTGGACTGATCTGGATCGTTGAGTCTCCGGTGGAGAAGGGAAGGCCAGTTGCAAATTCGCGCCAACGGTGAAACGGGTGCTCTCGGCAAGGACAGGGGTGTTGACGTAACGTCGCGGCAGTGCCGTTCACGGACAGTCCGCCTTTCCGCAAAGGGTTTCTGGGCCCAGCGCATGTTCTTGAACAGGGTGTGGAACAGGGTCCGGTTCTTGAGGACCATGCCCAGCAGTTTGGACTGGACCGGATGGCCTTCCTCGTCCTGGATGCGGGCGTGGATCTCCTTGATCAACCGGGGCAGATCAATGCCTGCGGCGCAGACTTCCTTGCAGGCCCCGCAATTGACGCAGTTCTGCACCAGAAAGTTGGCCTTGTCCCGGCCGTGGAAGAAATAGGTCATGATCAGGCCGATGGCGCCGATGTACACGTGACCGTACTTGTGCCCGCCCACCACGCGGCAGACCGGGCAGACATTGGCGCAGGCTCCGCAACGGATGCAGCGTAAGACCTGGGAAAAGTCCTTGTCCTTGGCCAGCCCGCAGCGGCCGTTGTCCAGGAAGACCACATGCATGATCTTCTTGCCGCCGGGAGCGCTTTTGCACTCATTGGTCCCGGAAATCCAGGTGACGTAGGACGTGATCTGCTGACCTGTGGCGTTGCGCGGCAAGGCGCGCAGCACGCGCAGAGCGTCGTGCAGCGTGGGGGTCAGCTTTTCCAGGCCCACCAGGGCCACGTGCACCCTAGGCAGAGTGGTCACCAGCCGGCCGTTGCCCTCGTTGGTGACCATTCCGATGGCTCCGGTTTCGGCCACGGCGAAATTCGCGCCGGAAATGCCCATGTCCGCCTGCACATACTCCTTGCGCAGGATGACCCCTGCCATGCCGGACAGATCGACCACGCGCAGACAGCCACGATATTGTGGGTGCAGATCATGGTGCCCATGCCGCCACCCACGGCTTGGGCCGCGACGATGATCTGTCGCGGCAGGTCAAGTTGGCTGGCCATTCCCCGCTGGAACTCGGTAAAGAGCAGGTTGGAAACAGTATGGGTTCCAATGAGGAAAGATATCAGCCCGCCGACAAAGGAGGCGAACATGGGCCAAGGCTGGCTGGCAGCCTCATTGATCTTGATGGCAAGGCGGAACATGATTTGAGGTTGACACTCATGGGTAAAGGCAACCTCTTGGATGATCCGCATTGAAAAAGAACCTGCTTGCGGGCCAGAAGCTGCTTGAAATTCATTTTGACCTCATTCTCGAGCCAGAGCCAGTCATTCCCTGGAAACCTGTTTTCTGTCTGCTCGATCAAGCATGCCGTCGCAAGAAATCCTGATACGTCATTTCCAGCCCCTCCCGTAATCCCAGCCTTGGCCGCCAACCCAGGTCCCGGATCCTGGAAATATCCAACAGCTTGCGCGGGGTGCCGTCCGGCTTGTCCGTATCCCAAACAATTTCCCCCTCAAACCCCACGACGGCACAAACCATTTGAGCCAGCTCCCGGACGGTCTGATCCTCGCCGGAGCCTATGTTCAGCAGTGGAGCCATGTCCGTCTTCAAAAAATCGGCATAACCGGCCTCAGGAAGATCCATCAGGAACACGCAGGCCCGGGCCAGATCGTCCACATGCAGGAATTCCCGGCGTGGTGCGCCCGTGCCCCAGAGCGTCACCTGCGGTGCGCCTGACGCCTTGGCCGCATGAAACTTGCGGATCATGGCCGGGATGACGTGGCTGCCGGTCAAATCGTAGTTGTCGTTGGGGCCGTAGAGGTTGGTGGGCATCACCGCCAGGGAGCGCGTGCCGTACTCCCGGTTATAGGCCCAGCACATCTCGATGCCCGCGATCTTGGCCAGGGCATATGGCCGGTTGGTGGGCTCCAGGGGACCTGTCAGCAAGTACTCCTCGCGCATGGGCTGCGGACAGTCCCGCGGATAGATGCAGGACGAACCCAGAAAGAGCAGCCGGCGCACGCCCTGACGCCAAGCCTCGTGGATCACGTTGGTCTGAATGGCCAAGTTGATGTGGATGAACTGGGCCGGGAAGGAATTATTGGCCAGGATGCCGCCGACCTTGGCTGCGGCCAGAAAAACATATTCGGGCCGTTGGCTGGCGAAAAATTCCTTCACCGCGGCCTGATCCGTGAGATCCAGTTCCGCGCTGGTCCGCCTGATGACGTCCCGATGCCCCCGGGCTTCCAAAGCTCGGATTAGAGCCGAGCCCACCAGTCCGCGATGCCCAGCCACATAGATTTTGGATTCAGGTTGCATGTCCGTCTCGCTTCCTCATTCGTTCTCTTGTTTTCCTGAACGGAATCCGTGCGCAAAGTCCGCGGCATACAGCCGCGAAACCGTTTCCGCGTTTTGGCCCGGCAGGGCCAGGAACACGGTTTGCCGCTCCCAGGTCTTGTCTGCCTCGGATGCGGTAAGCTTGTCCAGGGCCAACTTATCCAGGGTCAGATACTTGATGTTTTGCTTTGGCCAGCCGACACAATGGGCCGCCACGACCAGGGTTTGCGGCGGATAGCCGCCAGCCATCAGTTCCCGGGCCATTTCGGCCGGCGCGGTCCCGCTCAGGTACACGGCCAAGGCGGCCCGATGCGCGGCCAGGTGTTGCAGGCGCTCGCGCTTGGGCATTGGCGTACGCCCGCCCATGCGCGTCAGAATCACGGTCTGGCAGACTTCCGGAATGGTCAAGGAAACCCGGGCGGCCGCGGCCGCGGCCATGGCCGCGGTCACTCCGGGCACTATGCTATAGGCAATACCCTCGGATTCCAGCAGGCGGGCCTGCTCGCGCACTGCGCCGTACAGGCCGGGATCACCCGTGTGCAAACGGACCA
>DSBL01000124.1 GCA_011049455.1 Desulfonatronum sp.
AAAAGCTATCCGGACACGTCCTGTGTCCGGCCCCTTCAGGCTGTGGCTGTGCCACATTTTCGATTTGCCGTCCTGGCAATCGAATCAAGGTCGAAGCGTAGTTATTGATACGTGAGAGTTTGAGCTTTTTGCCGCGACGCCGCAATTGGAAATTTTTCAACGGACAGATAACGCATCATGAGAATCAGGATTGGATTAACCCAGGACGGCCCAAGGCTATACGAGATGAGCATGGTTTTGGGCATATAAAACTCCTTGTACGGCGTTCATTCACTGACCGACAAGGTGAAAAAAACCGTTGTCCCCTTGCCCGGCTCGCTTTCCACCCAGATACGTTCGCCGTGCTGCTCGATGAACTGCTTGCATAAGACCAGTCCCAGGCCAGTGCCTTTTTCGCCCTCTGTTCCCAAAAATCGTTTTTCTTTTCCCAGGGTAAAAATAGAAGACAGCACCTGCTCGTTCATGCCCACACCAGTGTCCTGAATCGTCACGGTGGCGGTTGACCCCTCCTGTTTAGCGGAGACGGCAATCTCGCCTCCGCGCCGGGTGAATTTGACCGCATTGAAGAGAATGTTGCGGATCACGGTCTTGATCATGGGCTGGTCGACCAGGACGGTCAGCCCCTGAGGAATATCCTGGCGGAGGGAGATTCCCTTGCTCTTGGCCAAGTCTTGGGCCGTGGACTGTCCCATGTCGAGCAGCTCATTCAAGCTGCATGGCGTGGGCGCGTAATCGATGCCCCCCTGGCTCATGCGGGACCATTGCAACAGGTCTTCCAAGAGGGCGAACGTATTCCTTGTGCTTTTATGCATTTCTCTTGTGAGGGTACGGATATCCTGCTCAGATAATATTTCTGACTGATCAGCCAGCATCTCTGTTGAAGACACAAGCCCGGACATGGGTGACTTGAGGTCATGGGCAATAATGGCAAAAAGCTTGTCCTTTTCGGCGTTAGCGATCCGAAGCTGTTCATTGGTGATTCTGATTTTCTCCTCGGCCTGTTTACGGTCGGTGATATCCTGAATAGTCCCAAAGCCCCGAACAGGCCTGCCTGACTTGTTGAGCTCCACCACCCCATAGGTTTGAAGATAACAGATTTCACCACTGCCGCCTCGCAGGATGCGGTGCTGAATATCGTATGGCTTTCCGGTGCTCATTGTCTTGGCAATGGCCCTTTTGACGCGCAACCTGTCTTCTGGGTGAACGTAAGCGAACAATTCCGACGAAGACAACTGTGGAGAATCATGGCCCATTATACGACGCCAATTATCCGAGACGAGCCAAGTGTCGTTTAAGATGTCACACTCCAGGCTACCCAACTTCGCCAAAATTTCAGCCTGGAGCAGCATCTCTCTGTTCTTGGCGTTTTCATACTCAGCTCGCTTGCGATCAGTGATGTCACGACAAACGCAGAATACGAGTTTTTGTCCGCCAATCACGGCCCCGTTGGTGCTGATTTCAACGTCAAGGAAAGTGCCGTCCTTGCGTCGGTGGCGCGTTTCAAAGTGATCGCCCTTTTCATCGACTTGTTGAAACATTTCAATGAGCTGATCAGGAGTCCACTGGGTGTCCCAATCCCATATGTGGAGTTGTGAAACCTCTTCTGGAGTGTATCCAAGCATTTCAGCATAGCACTTGTTCGCTTCATAAACGCTTCCATTTTCACTCAGGACAACGATTCCGTCCCTGGACTGATCAACCAGGATTTTTCGTCGAACAGCCTCTTCTTGGAGAGCTTTCTCAGCCTGTTTGCGCTCGGTGATGTCGCGGTCAAAGGAAATGCCCAAAAAGCGGCCCTTGTATTCGATGTAGTTGGTGGTCACCTCCACCGGAAAAAGCCTGCCATCCTTTGTTCGGTGACGCCTCTCAAAGGTCATCCTCTTCAGTTTTTTCAGGTACTCCTTGTGCTGCTCCCACGCCTCGCGTGGAAAATCCGGGTCAATGTCGAAAACTTCCTTGTCCAGCAGTTCCTCTCGGGAAAACCCCATGGAAGAAGATGCAGCGTTGTTGGCGTAGGCAATCTTTCCATCGGCATCCACCCAGACGATGCTGTCCGGCGCTTTGTCCATGGCGAACTGTGTCAGCAGCAGGGCATCCTTTTCTTGCTTGCGCTCTGTAATATCCCGGGTGAAACCCTGGTAGGCTTCAACCCGCCCATGTTCATCCCGTACCAAGTGAGCATTTACGGACGCCCAGAACTCGGCTCCGTCCTTGCGTCTGAACCGGCATTCATAATCAACCACTTTGCCATGTTTTTGCATCAGGCGCATGAACTCCAGACGTTCATCTGGGTTGGCATACACTTGGCTGGCAATGTCAGTGACGGAGTCGAATAGCTCTTGAGGTGTTGCATATCCCAACATTTCAACAACGGTGGTATTGGCAAAGAGATACCTCCCTTCCGGCGTGGACGTGAAAATGCCTATGGGCGCGTTCATCAAAATGTCGTGGGCGTTGGGGGAAAACTCTTGCGCGGGGAGTGTTTCAGGGGGTTGCTTCTGGGCCATGCGGGCCTCCAAGGGCAATGGATTTAAGAAAAAGCTGCAAGTAAAACGGGCCAAGAGCAGCGGGCTGGCCAATATCAATGACTGCGGAAGTGGCATGTTTGTCCATGTTACGACATATTTTATCCTTTTTGCCTTGGCTTTTCCCATCGTGTCGACCTGTTAAAAAAACAGGGAATCTATGATATTATGGATTTCCCCGGTCCGCCCATCCGCCTGCGCCGCCTTCTTGTAATTCTCCAGCAGAGCGAAGTAATCCAGCAGCTGCTTGAACATGACAGAATCACGCTTGCATCGGGCCAGGTTCAAAAACTGTTCAGTGACCTGCTCGGCGCTCAGTTCACGCGATCCGTGGCCGTATTTCCGGACCAAGTAGTCTTCATAATGCTCTGCCGCCTCCGCCACCCCAAGTTCGCGTAGAACGTTGAAGAGGGGTTCAACAACAAAGCAAAAGTGGTTACCAGAAGAACCTTTAATTTTGGAAGCATCGAAGTGTAAAAAATTGCATTATATCATAGAATTGGAGATTTGCCTGAACCAGTGTTCACCCACAAATTTTGCTGAGGAGCCCGAAAAAGAAACCCGCTAAGCTTATATTTGCAAGCATTAGCGGGTTTTCTTGGTCTTCTCTTACTATTTTGACAAAGGGTACTGGTGGAGGCGGGGGGAATCGAACCCCCGTCCGAGAACGGTCCGCCAGCGACGTCTACAGGCTTAGGTCAAGTTTAAATCTTGTCTTGAGCATGCCCCTGACCAGGCGGTCCCAAGACCAGTTCGTCTATGTCTCGCCTTGACTCCCGACGAACAAAAGAGCCAATGCCAGCCTGAAGGGTCGTCGCTTCTACCGGCTTACCAGGCGCTGGGCCGGAGAAACGCTGGCTGTCTTAAGCAGCCAGGGCGTATTCGTGATCGTTGGCAGGTAAATGCCTGCTGCGTGTTTTACGAGGCCTCGCAGCACCTCGGCCTGCAGCCGTGGTTTCATCATCCCCGTCGAAACCAGGGCGCCCCCAAAGGAATATAATTAACTATAATCTTTTTTGGATGATTGGCAAGGGGATGTCATTGACCGGCGCCGGGCTTTTGTTTACCTCCAAATGCGTCTTTTGCCACCACCTTAAAACTGGTTGTACCATGAGCATCCTGATCAAGAATACGCTGTTGGACGGCGCTGTCGTGGACGTGCTGATTCAGGGCGAACACATCACCGAAATCGGGCCGGACCTGCAGGCGCGGGCCGATACGGTCATCGACGCCACGGACAAGGCCATCGTGCCCTCCCTGATCAACGCCCACACCCACGCGGCCATGACCCTGCTGCGCGGCTACGCGGACGACATGGAGCTGCACACGTGGCTCAGCGATCATATCTGGCCCATGGAGCACAGGCTGACCCAGGATGATGTCTACTGGGGCACCAAACTTGCCTGCCTGGAAATGATCAAAACCGGGACCACGTTTTTTTGTGACATGTACTGGCACATGCCCGGTATTATCCGCGCCGTGGAGGATATGGGCCTGCGGGCCATGCTCTCCTCAGCCTTTATTGATTTCGGGGATGCCAAGAAAGCCGCACAGTTCAAAAAGCGCACCCAAGAATTTTTCGATCGGCAAAATACATCCTCGCACCGCATTCAATTCGCTCTGGGGCCGCACGCAATCTATACGGTTTCCAAGGAGTCTCTGGTCTGGTTGGCCAACTTCGCCCGTGAGAAAAACCTGCTGGTGCACATTCACTTGGCGGAAACCAAACGGGAGAAGGAGGACTGCATTGCGGCCCACGGCTTGACGCCGGTCCGCTTCCTGAAAGAACTTGGCTTCCTGGGTCCGAATATTTTGGCGGCCCATGCCATCTGGCTGGACGCTGAAGAAATGGACATCCTGGGCCAGCATGATGTCAAGGTCGTTCATCTGCCCGTTTCCAACATGAAACTTTGTTCCGGGCCCTTTCCCTATCGCCGCCTGCGTGACCGGGGCGTGTGCATCGGCCTGGGCACGGACGGATGTTCGTCCAACAACAACCTGGATATGTTCGAGGAAATGAAGTTCGCGGCCCTGGCCCGCAAATCCCTGACCGGAGACCCCACGGCCATGCCCGCGCCGGAAGCCTGGGTCTGCGCTACAGCCAACGGGGCCAAGATCTTCAGTCTGAACGCCGGACGCGTCGAGCAGGGGATGCTGGCGGACTGCTTGCTTTTGGACTTGAACCATCCACAGCTCGTACCCAACCACAACCTGATCTCCAATATGGTCTACGCGGCCAACGGCGACTGCGTGGACACCACCATCTGCGCCGGGAAAATCCTGATGCAAAACCGTGTCGTGCCCGACGAACAGAAGATCATCCGTGAAGTCAAGGCCAGGGTCCAAGCCCTGCTTCAACGGTAATCCAACCGCCGTTCGCATTAGCGCGGCAACCCCACGCAGGCACAATACATTGACAACTTCAGCCGCATCCTCCACCCCCAACGGCGCAACCGGCCGCATCGCCCGCAACGCCACGGTTGTCGCTGCGGGCACCGTGGCCAGCCGTATCCTGGGCTTTTTGCGGGACATGATCATCGCTTTCACCCTGGGCGCGGGGATATGGGCCGACGCATTTTTCGTGGCCTTTCGCCTGCCCAATCTGCTACGCCGACTCTTTGCTGAAGGCTCCCTGACCATGGCCTTTATCCCGGTATTTTCCCGCACCCGGCAGGAACACGGCGATACCGAAGCTTTTGTTCTGGCCCGCTCGGTTCTGGTTTGGCTGGTCTTGATCCTGGCCGTGATCAGCACGGCCGCGATCATCTGGGCCGAGCCCCTGACTCTGCTCATTGCCCCCGGATTCGGGCGCGATCCTGAAATCCTGGCCGGCACCGTGACCTTGGTCCGAATCTGCTTCCCCTATATCCTGTTCATTTCCGCTGTGGCCCTGTGCATGGGCGTGCTCAACGCCATGGGCCATTTCTGGGCTCCGGCCGCGGCCCCCTGCATCCTGAACCTGGGACTGATCGCCTCGGCCTTGCTGGCCGTGCTCATGGGCTGGGATGTGGCCCTGGCCCTGGCCTGGGGTGTTTGCCTTTCCGGACTCGGGCAATGGCTGCTGCAGCAGCCCTATTTGCGGCGCTTCGGGTTGTCCTGGCGCGGCCGCACCGAGCTGAAACATCCCGGGGTCAAGCGCATCGGCATGCTCATGCTGCCCACGGTCTTCGGCGCGGCTGTATATCAGGTAAACATCCTCATCGGCACCCTGCTCGCCTCGCTGCTGTCAGCCGGAAGCATCTCCTATCTGTACTACGCGGACCGCCTGGTCCAAATGCCTCTGGGCATCTTCGGCGTGGCCTTGAGCACAGCGGCCCTGCCCAGCCTCTCCCTGCTCGCGGCATCCAAGGATATCCCCGGTTTTCAGCGCACCTTGAATACCACCATGAGCATGACCCTGTTTGTCTGCCTACCCTCGGCAGCAGGCCTGGCCGGCATGAGCATGCCCATCGTAGACGCGGTCTTTGGCCGGGGCGCCTTTGGCCCCGAGTCAGTGACCGCCACGGCCTGGGCCTTGGTCGGCTACAGCGCCGGACTGCCCGCCTTTGCCTGCGTGCGGCCCCTGATTTCAGCTTTTTACGCCCTGGAGGACACCCGTTCACCAGCGCTGGTGGCCGCGATATGCCTGGTGGTCAACGTCGGCTTGAGCTTGGTGTTGATGCGGTATATGGCCCACGTGGGCCTGGCCGTGGCCGCGGCCTTGTCCTCCTGGGCCAACGTGCTCTTGCTGGGCCTGTTGCTGCGCCGCAAGATCGGCCCCTGGCTGAACATCCGGGCTGCGTTGGCCCGGATGAGCGTCTTGACCCTGCTTTTGGGGCTGGCCGCCCTGACTGTCTCCGGACTGGGCAAGGCCGCACTGGCCGCCATTCCGTTGCTGGCCGCCCTGTACGGCCTGGCCGCCCTGAAATGGAACATCGCCGAAGCACGCATGACCAGGGACCTTCTGGCAGCCAAATGGCATGGCAGGCGAAACACCTAACCTTCATCTGAGTTTCTTCCCCAACAATATTATGCCCGACTTCATTCCCTTGTCCTTTGCTAGCTACGATTGGCAGCGACCGGATATCAACCCGGAGCAGGTCTGCGCTCCTCCCTACGACGTGCTTTCCCCGGAACAACGAGCGCAACTGGCCGCCGGGAATCCCTACAATTTGGTCCATGTGGACCTGCCCACGAGTTATGCTCACGCCGGACATATCTTGACCCAGTGGCGCGCCCAACGCGTTCTCAAAAAAGCCGATCACCCGCTGTTCGCGGCCCTGGCCTCGCGCTACACCCTGGACGGCCGGGAGTATCTACGCTGGGGATTCATGGGCGGCCTGGGCCTGGCCGACTGGGGACAAGACGGAGTCTATCCCCACGAACAAACCTATCCCAAGGCCAAGACTGATCGACTGGAGTTGATGCGCGCCACCAGCGCCCAGCTCAGCCCTATCTTCGGGGTTTTCGACTTTGCGGGCGGCGAGTTGCAAGCCGTTTGCGACGAACTGGCGCAACATCCTCCATTGGTTCTGCTGCCCGTTGACGGCGTGGAGCATCGTCTATGGGTGGTGACGGCGCGACATGCCGGGCTGATCACGAAAATTTTGCGAAATGTGAACGTGTACATCGCCGACGGCCATCACCGTTACGAGACGGCCCTGTCCTATGCCCAGGAACAGGGCCGACCCGGCCCGTGGGACCATGTGTTCGCCTGTCTGTGCAATATCTCCTCCCCAGGCTTGAAAATCCTTCCCTACCACCGCCTGGTGACCAGTCCGGCTCCACACCCCTGGCCCAACATCCTCCAACGCGCCGCGCAATGGTTCACCATTCGCGAGGTAGAAAGCATCGACACATTGCAACAAGACGACACACCGTCCTCCTGCCTGCTCCAGCTTCCCGGAGTCTTACGGCTTTTGACCCTCAAGAACACCCATATCGGCCAATGCGATCCGTTGTTCCGTGATATCGGGGCGTATATTCTGGACACGTTTTTCTTTCGCCAAGCCATGGGCCTGACCGATACGGATCTGGCCGGCGGTGAACACCTGGCCTATACTCCATTCGAGGATCATGCCGCTGAGAAGGTCAATCAAGGTCTGGCTCAGGCCGCCTTGTTGCTCAAACCCGTGAACATGGCCATCTTGCGGCGGGTTTCGGAATCCGGCCGGCTCATGCCGCGCAAGTCCACATTTTTTCACCCTAAGATCCCCGGAGGCCTGCTTTTTCATCTTTTGGATTGACTCCGCGACCCGGCACACTGCGGGCACATTGGCGACATTTTTCTTAAAGACCGTCTTGTCCAGGATTGCATCCTCAGGATGAAATCCTGAAAAGCCTCACGGCCTTTCGGAGCGCATGGACCACAACATGCAACAAGTCTCTTCGTTTCCAAACGCCCTTCGGCTGAACTTCCCCTCGACCATGGCCGATGTGGACGAAGTCAGTCAGCAAGCCAGGAGTTTTCTGCTTTCCCATCCCTCCATCCCCGAGCCGTTTTCCCTGCTTTTGGCCCTGCGCGAGGCGTTGACCAATGCGGTCAAGCACGGCAATCGCAACAATCCTGACTTGTCTGTTGAATGTTTGATCGGAATGTGTCAATGAAAGTGAGACAGCCAGGTCCATAAAATTAGTGTAGCGTTTTCATCATGGTTGGAGGGTTGATCCAGACCGCTTCTTGGGGCCGGAGGATTTTAGGCAGTTCAGGATGA
>DSBL01000037.1 GCA_011049455.1 Desulfonatronum sp.
CTGCCCGCAGCAGCACCGCAGGAAGCATCGCAAGGTCAAGCAGGCGTCCGTCAGCGAAATCAAGATCGTTAAAAAGCCGCGGACATCGGGCCTGTTGAAAACAAACACATTATCTCAGGCTGTATGTTCTGCAGGATACGAAACATCATGCTCCTCGCAACCGCAGCGGACCGATTCGTTGAAATTTCGGCACACAAACCCTCAACTTGATGAAAGGAACATCCATGCAGATCGGACCGTATTCGCCGGAGGAATTCTCCGAAGTTGTTTTGCGTTTTCACGGATACACAGCCCCCGGAGTAATCCTTGGCGGCTACATGGTGGAAGCGGCCAGGCGGGCTCTTCCGGAGAACATCCTTTTTGACGCTCTTTCCGAAACAACGCATTGCCTGCCGGACGCCATCCAGCTGCTCACGCCCTGCACCACGGGCAACAGCTGGTTGAAGGTCGTCAACCTGGGCCGCTATGCGCTCTGCCTGTACGACAAATACAAGGGCGACGGGGTGCGCGTGTTCCTTGATCCGACAAAAATGGACAATTGGGAGCATATCGCGGACTGGTATTTGAAACGCAAACCCAAAAAGGAGCAGGACACCCCCGCGTTGATGGCCCAGATCCATGCGGCCGGGGCGGAAGTCTGCGGAATGCAGGAGGTCCAGGTCGCACCGAGCTATTTGCGGGATAAAATCCGGGGCGGCATGGGCATCTGCCCGCTGTGCCAGGAGGCCTATCCCTTGGCCGACGGCGCCATCTGTCGCGGATGTCAGGGCGAAGCCCCGTACACGGAGGAACTGCGCCTGTCCTCGCCTGAACTGAAGTCCGTCCCTGCACATGAGGCTGTCGGACGCACTGCCCTGCACGACATGACCGAAATTGTCCCGGGCAAGAGCAAGGGGCCGATCTTCCTCCACGGCCAGGAGATCACCGTGGGGGATGTTTGCCGGCTCCAGCAGATGGGCCGCAGCAATGTCTATCTGCAGGAAGAGGCAAGCGTACCCGGTGATCAGTGGCTGCATGAGGATAAGGCGGCTCGCTCCTTTGCCCAATCCATGGCCGGACCCGGGTCCCGGGTTTCGAATGCTCCCCGGGAAGGCAAGATGAACCTCTATGCCGAGCATGACGGCATGCTGCTGGTGGACGAGACGCGACTGGAAGCGTTCAATTCCGTTCCCGGGGTGATGTGCGCCAGCCGGCACAATCACGTGCTGGTCAAGAAAGGCATGCCCTTGGCCGGAACCCGCTCGATTCCATTGTATCTCCCCAGGGAATACTTTCTAAAAGCCATGGCCGTGTTGAACGACATGCCGCTGTTTGAGGTCAGGGCATTGAAAAAAGCACGGGTAGGCGTTCTGGTTACGGGAACGGAAGTGTTTCAGGGCTTGGTGGAAGATAAATTCATCCCCATCATCTCCTCCAAGGTGCAGGCCTTGGGCAGCCGAATCGTGCAGACCACAATCGTGCCCGACGACCGAGAGGCCATCACCAAGGCCGTCCGAGAACTGCTGGAAGGCGGGGTGGATTTGATCATCACCACGGCCGGGCTGTCCGTGGATCCGGACGACGTCACCAGGCTGGGTCTGGAGGACGCCGGGGCCGCGGACCTGCTCTACGGAGCGCCCATTCTGCCCGGGGCCATGACCCTGCTGGCCCGCATCGGGGCCGTGCCGGTCCTGGGGGTTCCGGCCTGCGCCCTGTATTTCAAGACAACAAGCCTGGATCTGCTCCTGCCCAGGCTTCTGGCCGGGGTGCAGATCACCAGGGCGGACCTGGCCAGAATGGGGCTGGGCTCGTTCTGTCTGGAGTGCCTGACCTGTACTTTTCCGAAGTGCCCGTTCGGGAAATAGAACAGGACCAGAACCCTATTATGCATCCGCCTGGGTTGATCTGCCCCTGTGCGCCATGACCATGGCTAGAGCAGCCCGGTGCCCAAGCCGAGAGCAACCAGCAAGAGCATGGTCGAGACGATCACCTGCAAAAAGTGGATGGTCACTTTCTTGACCAGCCGCGCGCCGAGAAACGTGCCGGCAAAAGCGGCCAATGTCGCGGCAACGATAGTGGCCGGATTCCCGAGGACGTCCGCTGATTTGAGCAGGCCGGCGTAGACAGTGATGCGGGACAGATCCACGATCACGGCCAGAAGCACGCCGGTGCCGATGAAGGCTTCCTTGGTCAATCCGCTTTTGATCAGAAATGCGCTGCGCATGGCCCCCTGGTGACCGGACAATCCGCCGAAAAAACCGCTCAGAATGCCCCCCAAAGGCAGGTATTTGCGGCCAAAGGCCAGACACTGGAACCACGGCCAAAGTTCCAGGGCCGCGAATCCGGCCATGAGCACGGCAATGGTCAGCTTCACGGGCTGGACCTCAAACTCGCGGCCGCTCAACGTATAGGTGAACAGCGGGGCAGCCTGGGCCAGGGAAAGCAGCACCCAGGCCCCGAAAAAGCTGGCCGCCAGGGCCGGCAGGCCGAAGCGCAGAAGCACGCCCGAATCCGCGTTGCGGCCGAACATGGTCGCCTTGAAAACATTATTCAGCAGATGCACCACCGCGGTCTGGGCCACGGCCACGGGCACGGGAAAGAACAGGGCAAAAACCGGCATGAGCAGCGTGCCCATGCCGAAGCCGGAAAACAGGGTCAGTGCCGAGGCCGTCAGGGCGGCCAGACAGACGATAAAAATATCCATGGATTTCTCCTGTTTTTGATGTCCATGAATCGGATAAATCAGACGAACGGTTTTCAACGCGCCGCAACAACACTGCTCATTGGAAGACGGATGCCGCCGTCACGACAATCAGCCGTGAACCTTTGCCCATCGCCGAACCAGGCCCTCATGGAGACAGCACGCATACACGTCCCAGACCTGCTCACCGGTGTTCCTCCTTTGAGGCGTCCTGATCCATTGCCTCGCTGATGAACTCCCGCAACCGCTGTTTGGCCATGGCCAGCCCCTCACGTCCCTTGTCCGTGGCCCGATAGTATTTGCGCATGATCCGACCGTCCTTTTCGGTGCGCGAAATCAAGTATCCCTTGCGCTTCATGGCGTGGAGCATGGGGTACAGCGTTCCGGGACTGAGCTTGTACCCGTGCCCGGCCAGTTCATGGATCATCCATTGACCGTAGATTTCCTGCTCCGAGGCGTGGTGCAGAACATGGAGCCTGACCAGTCCGGAGAGCAGCTCATGATGCTCCAGCATTTTTTCATGATTTATGGAATGCATTCATGCCTCCTATTTCGATATCGAAATTCGATATATAATATATTTTTTTATGTTGCAAGAAGCCGAAATACAGGCTGTGGCTGCCTTTTGGGCAATATGGGGAATCGAATGGGAAAAGGCCTCTCAGCCCCGTCCTCCAACACCACCGTACGATTCCGTACCACGGCAGTTCAGGTAACACATTGGCCACTGCAAACTTGTGGTTCCCATGCCCGCGTTCAAAACCGTGCCCGTACAGACCAAAGCGGGAACGATCGTCATTGATAAGGTCACCGTCCTGCGGGAGTTGGGGCTGGGGGATGTGACGCAGTCAAGAGGAAAAAGGCCGTTTCCGGATGAAAACTCTTTATACGCAACGTCGTAACTTTGCGTATGCGGGTGACAGGACGTCACCCCGACGATCGTGGGATCGTCGAGAGGCCAACGGAAAACCGCGCTTTTCCGTTGGCCGAAACGTCGAAAAATACAGGACGGATTTTCGACGTCATGTATAGCGATTCTGACCAAATGTGCGCCTAGGTGCAAAGCGTCGCGGCCTTGCGTCGGTGTCGGTACGGCCCGGCAGGGTATAGTCAAATTCCGGCAGTTGCTTGCGGTCGATGCCGCGGCCAATGCTTCGCTCCACGGCCCGGATCTGATCGTCATCCTCCCTGGTCACCAGGGACAGGGCTTGTCCGGAGCGGCATGCGCGGCCGGTCCGGCCGATGCGATGGGTATAGCTCTCCACGGTGTCCGGCATGTCGAAATTGACGACATGGGAAATCCTCTCGCAGTCAATGCCGCGGGAAGCAATGTCCGTGGCCACCATGATCGTGTACTTTCCGTTGCGAAAACCGGCCATGGCTTCTTGTCGCCGATTCTGCGACATATTGCCCTGCAGGAATGTGGCGGCCCAGCCCTTTGTCTCCAGCTTTCTGGCCAGGGATTTGGCCCGGTGTTTCGTCCGCGTGAAGATGAGCATGGTTTCATGAGCCGTGGTCCGCAGCAGGGCCTCTAAAAGCTCTGTCTTGAGGTGCGCGGGCACGGGATACAAGGCGTGGGAAATGGCGGCGACAGGTTCGCTGGTTCCAGCCTGCACCTCCACGGCATTGTGCAGATACTCCCTGGTCAGGGTCCGGATTTCCTTGGGCATGGTCGCGGAAAAAAGCATGGTCTGCCTGCTGCCGCGCAATCGGCTGACGATACGCCGGATGTCCGGCGCAAATCCCATGTCCAGCATCCGGTCGGCCTCGTCCAGCACCAGGGTGTCCACGTGATCAAGCTTGGCCAGACCCTGGTTCATCAGATCCAGCAGACGTCCGGGACAGGCCACGACAACCGTGGATTGGCGCAATTTCTTCACCTGCGGGTGCTGACTGACGCCGCCGAACACGGCAACACTGCTGATCCCTGTGTCTTGCCCCAGGGTCTCGAAATTCTCGTGAATCTGCAGGGCCAGCTCCCTGGTCGGGGCCAGTACCAGCACCTTGACCGGGCCGTGTTTGGGAGTATTGAGGGTTAAAAGTTTCTGAAGAATCGGCAGCACGAATGCCGCGGTCTTGCCCGTGCCGGTCTGGGCCAAGCCGAGGATATCGCGACCGGCAAGCAGCGGCGGAATGGCTTGGGTTTGGATCGGGGTGGGAACGGTGTACCCGGCGCGTTCAACGCCGGTTTGGATGCGCTGATCCAGCGCAAAGGATGCAAAAGTCACAAAAACTCCTTGAAAAGAACATGAAAATCAGCCGGATGGCGTGATCACATCCAGCTTACCGATAAAACGCGGCAATGGATAATGGTAAAACTCTGGGATGAGGGTCTGTCGGGCCGGTAGAAAAGAAACTTCAGGGGAGGGCGTCGAAAGAGAGACTCAATTCCAATCACGCGAAGCAACACCATGATAGGCTTTTCCAGACCAATGTAAAGGGGAACCGTTCTGATCCGCAGGACAGATTTGTTCTCGCGGCTGGTTCATCCTGATTGGGCCGGCTCGAAACTCCCCTGCCGGCCTCGCACCATCAAGCTGTTGCGGTAAATGCCCAGGACATGAACGTCAGTGATGGCAAGCCCATTACCAAAGCACATGTTTACCCAAGAATCTCCGCCCGCGCCCAGGGTACGTGATGTGCGACCCAACCTGCGACACCTGCGCGTTTTTCGTGGCCGTGATCAAATACATCCGCAAACATCATCCCGAACTGCCCAAAATCCTCCAGCCCCAGGAAGCATTCCGGGTCAACCCTTCAACAATGATGTCAATGCTGCCCAATTCTACGGCCCTGGGTGCCTCCCTTTCATTGACACATTCCGCTCCCAACCTATCTGGACAGGGCCCCTTCAATAGCAGTGAACACATCCGTATCCCCGGACAAGGGTCTCCTCGCAGAGGGACTTTGGTACATGCTTTGGGTGAGGCTCATCCTGTATCCGAAGGATAAGAATGTCTCTTTGTCAGCGGGGATTGTTTCAGAGGGTATGCTGAATGAAAAACTCACTCCTTCGGACGACACCTGTTGGATAGGATAGGAAACAAGATCTTTCGCCAAAACGATTCCATGCTCATCACTTAAATAAGCGGAAAGAGCAAAGTCATGCAGCCATTCCCCCCATCCGGGCCATACCTTGGTGTTGGGAAACGCGACCCCTTTGACCATATATTTGTTGTTTTCCATCGTGACCGAGTATTGAAAATCCCAAAATCGCATGGATATGTTCTCGGTCTGGTTCAGTTGAAAAGGCTTTTGCGGTAGGTGCTTGACGCTCAAATGGGAACAACCAGTGAGCAAGGCCCATAAAACTCCCACAATGACGATGCTTTTTCGCATAGTATCTCCCCATATGAAGAACATTGCCTGGATCTGGCCTTTCGCTGAGGAGTCCACCAGGAAAGCCCCTCTGCTCTAAAACTTGTCGAAGCAAACCCAACGTATCGAGAAAAACAAGCCTAACATGTTGCAACCATTCGATATTCGACGCTAACATATGATGTAACGGGTCGCGATTGTTCCGCAACCCATTGAAATTTATGGTACGCCAGGAGGGATTCGAACCCCCGGCCGACGGCTTAGAAGGCCGTTGCTCTATCCAACTGAGCTACTGGCGCATAAAATAAATTTACTCCAAGCCCTTGATCATGGTCAAGGTTGTCCATTTCCCGATCCGATTCGGACCATCACCAGCACCGCGCCGATGATCAATGCGGCACCCAGCAGGCCAAGCGCCCCCATGCGCTCATCCCACCAGACAAAGGCCACGGATGCGGCAACCACAGGCTCAAATGTGGCCACAACCGACGCCCGGGTGGCCTCCAAACGCCGCAATCCCGCGCAATAGGCCAAAAAAGCCCCATATGTGGTGACCAGCCCCAGAACACCGAGCGCAGCCCAAGCGGTCAGGCCCTTGGGTTGAAAATCAACCCAGGGAAAAAGCGCCAATGCGCCGATGGGTAAAGCATACACCATCAAGGTGGCCGCGGTATACCGTCCGAGAAACTTCTTGCCGAAAAGGTAGTACAGCGCATAGGTAAAGCCCGAAAGCAAACCGAAACCCAAGGCTTTGAGGTTCCACGCCCCTTGACGCAAGGCTGCCAGGCCGTCAGGGCCGAGGCTGACGCCGAACACGCCCACCAGTGTCATGGCCAAGGCCAAAAGTTTCATCCATCCCAGCTGCTCCTTTAAAAAAAGCCACGCCAGCAAGGCCACCCAGGCCGGCGCGGTGTAGAGCAGCACGGCGGCCATGGATGCACCCCCCAGATCCACTGTTTTCTGATATGAACCATAAAAAACGCCCACACAAACCAGTCCAAAAAGGGCAAAAATCGGCATATCCCGGCACTGTACCCGATATTGGCCAATGACCAGGGCATGGAGGGAGAACAACACTCCACCTACAGCGGCCCTCCAGAAGGCTACCTCGAGGGGTGTCAGACCCTGATCAAATGCCAAACGCGCAAACGGCCCGATCATTCCCCACTGGGTTGCAGCAGCCAGGACATAGGCGTATCCTAATGTTGTTTGATTCATGGAAATGCTTTTCCAGGCATGACCACAGCTCCCTGCGATTCTTCATTCTTGCCATGCCCGGCATGCGATTTATTTGAGACGCGTACGCCAGGAATACTCTTGTCCATGAACGCGATTACCACCACTGATTTATGCGCATTGACTGTCATTTGCACACCAATCGCCTCTCCTGCTGCTCCCTGATCCCTCCGGAGCGGGCGTGTGAACTCGCCGTCAGCCGGGGGCTGGACGCCCTGCTGCTCACCGAGCACAATCAGTACTGGGAAATGGAGACGTTGGCGACCTTACAGGCCGGACACCCTGGAATCAAGCTGTATTCAGGGGTGGAGATCGCCATGGCCGAAGGATATCATTTGGTGGCCATCGGACCGCAGCTCTTCCGAGGCATGGTTCCTTTCCTCACCCTGGGGCAACTTAAAGCGTTGGCCCGGGATCATCGTGAGGATCTCTTTCTCTTTGTGGCCCATGCTTTTCGCTATGATCCGACACCCTTGCCGACTCTGCCGAAAATCCTGACTTTCTGCGACGGTTTGGAGATGTCTTCCATCAACATCCTTCGCGGTCATGTGGTAAATAACGGCACGCCTATGTTGCCGGACAACCATGCCCTCTATCAACAGCATCTGCTTCATTACAACCTGACTCCGGTGTTCAACACCGACGGGCACGATGAAGCCGCCGTGGGCTCAATTGCCAATGACCTGGAGGTCTCGACCCTCCCGGCGGACGAAGTAGCCCTGGCCCATCTTTTCAAGACCACCTGTCCGGAGTGTTTCCAGAATCAGGAATTGTTGGCCGACCACCCATTGCTTGGGTCACGCGGTTGACGCATTTTTTTCTTTAAGACGTGCCCGGCAGGTGCCGGAATATAGTAATGCCCTGTTGACGACGAAGATCCCCACGAACGCGCAGAGCCCGCTTTGATGAGCGGGCTCTGTGGGTTTGGCGGCGTGGTTTTGCAAAAA
>DSBL01000086.1 GCA_011049455.1 Desulfonatronum sp.
TACTCATAGCTCGTCAGGTGGGCCAGCCTTCTCATCCTACCTTTAGCGACCAACGGGAGCGAGCGGTTCAATCATTCTCCTCTCCGCGGCTCTGCGTCTCGAGCGAGTCCCCGAGCGGGCGAGAGATAAAGAAATGAAAACGCACCTTTCAAGGGTCATCACCGGCTCCTTGTCCTTCCGGCTCAAGGAACATGTAGTCGTTGGCGTGGGTTGAGAATTGAAGAATATGTTAATGAGTGGTTATGAACGAATCTGAACTTCTTGCCATCATTGCCCGCGGTGAAGACAGCCGCCATCAGTTCAAGCGTGATTTCAGCAATGTCGACTCCCTGGCCGCGGAACTGATCGCTTTTGCCAACACCAACGGAGGGTTGCTGCTGATTGGTGTCGCCGACGACGGACATGTCCACGGCTTGGATACAGTGGCTGTTTCCAGGCTCAATCAACTCTTGTCCAATGCGTGTTCACAAACTGTTCGTCCTCCTATCAATCCGACAACCAATAATGTTTCGACCCGTGCCGGCCTTGTGATGGCGGTCAACATAGCCGAAGGCATAAACAAGCCCTATATGGATAGCCACGGTCGAATCTGGGTCAAAAATGGGGCGGATAAACGGCATGTAACCGCTCGGGAAGAGATGCAGCGTCTGTTTCAATCCTCAGGTCTGGTTTATGCGGACGAGGTGCCTGTTCGAGCGGCCGCCATCGATGACCTTGAATTGGACGCCGTCAAGACCTATTTCCAGCGACGGTACAAAAAATCAATTGAAGCAACCGGTCTGCCCCTGCCGCAACTTCTCAAGAATCTCAACCTGGCACGCGACGGAACACCCAACCTTGCGGGCCTGATGCTCTTCGGCAAGTCGCCGCATGTGTTTAAACCCGCATTCATTGTCAAAGCAGTTTCTTTTCCCGGAACAGTGCTCCACGACAACCGCTATCTGGACAGTGAAGACATCGACGGCAACCTGATGGAACAGTACCGCCGCTGCATGACCTTTCTCGCTCGCAACCTGCGTCATATCCAAGGCGGCCAAGGCTTCAACAGCCCCGGTTTGCTGGAAGTCCCCGAGGTCATCTTTGAAGAATTGCTGGTCAATGCCCTTGTGCATCGAGATTATTTTGTAAGCGCCCCTGTCCGCCTGCTGGTTTTTTCTGATCGAATAGAAATCATCAGCCCTGGTGGGCTGCCCAACCATCTGGATGTTGAGCAGATCCGGTTTGGCATCTCCAATCTCCGAAATCCTGCCCTGGCTTCCCATGCCTTCCATCTGCTGCCGTACAGGGGATTGGGAAGCGGTATCCCCAGGGCTCTTGAAACCTGGCCGGATATTGACCTGATCGACGATCGCAGAGGTCGTCAATTCAAGACTGTCATTCGTCGACCGGCCATGGGCAATGCACAGCCAGGGTCGCAGCCAGAGTCACAGCCAGAGTCACAGCCAGAGTCGATGCCAGAGTCGATAGAAGAGGCCGTGTTGCGTATTCTGACGCATAAGCCGGCAAGCAAGGCGGAAATTTCTCAACGGCTCGGGCAGAAACAGATTTCAGGGCAGTTGAATAAAGTTATCCGCAAGTTGATTGGTGTCGGCAAGATTGAGTACACCATTCCGGAAAAGCCGATGAGCCGCTTGCAAAAATATCGTATAAAAGGAAAAGGATAGCCTCACGCCCGCTACGCTCGAGCCGGGAGGCACGGAGAAAAGCTTGTCCATCCCCGCAGGGGCGAGAGATAATGAAAAGAATAGTCTCAAGCCCACTGATATGGACATGTACCATTTTACCGAATATTTTGAAGAACAAGTCCTTCGCAAGCGCCCCTATATTCAAAAGGCCTGGTGCATCAAGGTGCTTGAAAATCCACTGCGCGTCGAACCGCAGGAGAGCAACAGGTATCGCTTCTGGGGAGAGGTCCCGGAACTTCCGGGAAAAATCCTGAGGGTGGTCACTCTGAAAGACAAGCGAACCATCCACAATGCATTTCCGGACAGGAGGTTCAAAATATGAAGCTGAATTATTATCCTGAAACAGATTCTCTGTATATTGAACTGTCCGACCGGGCCAGCGTCGAGAGCATGGAAGCCTCCGAGGGGATAGTGCTGGACTATGATGCGCAGGGGAATCTGGTGGGCATAGACATCGACAATGCCGCGGACAAGGTGCAGCTCAAGGAGGTCATCCTGAGCCGCTTCCCCGCGGAATTGAAAGCAGCCGCGGCCTGATGGTCAAAGAATAACCTCACGCCCCTGCACCAATCCCTGTTTGATAGGTCGCGAACGGGCGAGAGATAAAAAGACTGGTCTCACGCCCGCTGCGCACGAGCTTGGAATGCCGTTGACACGCCTCATGAGCAGGAATACAAACTGGTACCAGATTGTAGCCGAATACAACGGAGGAACGCATGAAAATTGTCAGCGACCGTGAATTCCGGAATGAACCCGGACGGGTCAGGAAGACTCTGGCTCAGCAGGACGTGGTCATCACCAGCCGCGGCAAGCCCTATGCCGTTATGCTGCCTGTTTCGGAATCACAGAACATCGAAGAGGTGCTCCTGCTGGCCAGCCGGATTCGCGCGCAAATGGCCTTGTCCTCAGTCAGGGCAAAGGCTGCGCAACACGGGCTGGACGATCTCACGGCCGCGGAGATCAATGCGGAAATCCAGGCCGTCCGGGAACAACGCCGTACAGTGTCCACGGAATAGATGGATGCGTGTTGTTGTCGACACCAATGTGTACGTGTCCGGCTTGCTTGGCCTCTTTTCGTATCCTGCCAGGATTATTGATCTGGTCTACAACGGGCACGTGCAATGCGTCTATGACGACCGGATCTGCAACGAATATGCTGAAGTTCTTTCCAGGGCAAAATTCAGCCAGGCCATCTCCGCGCGTGAGCGCACTGACCTCCTGGCCTATCTCAAAGACAGCGGGGTTTTTGTTTTGGCACCACCACTGCCCCCCTTCACCGCATCCTTGCCTGACCCCTCTGATCTGCCCTTTGCGGAAGTTGCCGTTGCCGGTGCGGCACAATGCCTGATCACGGGCAATGCGGCGCATTTTCGATTTTTCGAAAACAATCCATGGGGGGTGGATGTGGTCAGTCCACGCGAGTTTTCTGAACGCTTTTGCCAGCGGGTGAAAGAGAGCTGACGCAAGCCGTTGTACCGTTGCATGAAATGCCCGCAGGGCACGGAATCGTTT
Organism: Desulfonatronum sp.; assembly: GCA_011049455.1. GTDB lineage: Bacteria > Desulfobacterota > Desulfovibrionia > Desulfovibrionales > Desulfonatronaceae > Desulfonatronum. The sequence goes on from DSBL01000086.1 coordinate 3,198, forward strand.
CCCGGCAACCGTCCGCCGGGGAAACGTCCCCCACGTCGAGTGAACGGGCAGTGAAAGAATCTTTTTCAACCGCCCGTTCAAAGGCAACGCCGCAATATGATAACCAACAGGGCATTTTTGTTCTCACGTAACCACATGAAATATATAAGGCTGGTTTGCCCCGTTTTGGCCGGATCGACTGTTTGACCGAGTCAGGCATCGTACATCAAGCCGTTGCCGAACATTTTATTGCAACTTCTTGTTTTCATTGCGCAACGGCTTGATGGTACGAGGCCGACGAGGGAGTTTCGAGCCGGTCAAAACGGGTCAAACCAGCCGTTTTCACATGGAAAATATGCTGAGAACAAAAATGCCCTGTGATAACCAAAAGGGAAGGTTGACAGGGCAGGGTTGCGATTGTACGCTTTGATGACACACAACATGAAGGAGCCTGCCCATGCCCCAGCCTTCCATTGAAAACAACCACCGCATGTCCCTGCGGATCGCCCCGGCGGAAAAGGCGCTCTTGATGCGGGCCGTGGCCATCCAGGGGACGACCCTGACAGGTTTTGTGACCCGTTCCTCCCTTGAGGCAGCCCGCACTGTTGTCCAGCAGACCGAACAGGTTGCCCTCAGCGAAAAAGACAGTTTGCGCGTGTTCGAAGCGCTGGAAAACCCGCCAAAGCCCAACGCCAAGCTGTTGCAGGCCGCCCAGGCCCTTCCGAAGCCCTCATGAGCGTCCCCTCCTGGCACGAGGTTCCCGTGTCCAGGGCTTTTGACCGGAGAAACTTCGATTGTGGCGACAAGCATCTGAACGAGTTCCTGCCCCGCCATGCCCGCAAGAGCCACGAGCTCGGCGGGGCCAAGACCTTTCTGGCCATTGATGATGCCGACAAATCGACCATCCTTGGTTTTTACAGCCTCGCTCCGGCCTGTCTGGCGTATCACCGCACTCCTGGTCTGATCAAACGCGGATTGGCCCGCCATGATGTGCCGGTTTTCAGGCTGGCCAGGCTGGCCGTGGACCGGTCGGTCCAGGGTCGCGGGCTGGGCGGCCAGCTTCTTTTGGCCGCCGGTCGCCGTTGCCTGCTGGCCTCAACCCAGGTGGGAGGGGTGGCCTTGCTCATCGACGCCAAGAGCGAACAGGCCGCTGGGTGGTATGCCTGCTTTGGCGCTCTTCGGCTTCCTGACCGGCCTTTGACTCTGCTCTTGCCGCTGGCGACCGTTCACGCCGCGCTCGTCGCCGCCGACAGACTCTGAGAGGAACCACGCAGTTGACGGACATGCAGGGCAGACTGCCGGGGAAACGTCCCCAACGTCGAGTGAACGAAGAGAGCTGCCTGCCCGGCATCCATCCCTGTTTGATGCGTGCGCGGGGGCGATTAAAAAAACTCAACCAGCGCCCGTGAAATGACCAAAAGATCCGGGCGTATCAGGGTTTCCAGGCCGTGAGCACCTCGGCAATCCGCCTGCTGGCCTGCCCGTCCCAAAGATTGGGCACTGAGGAGGGCTTGCACCGGCCTGCAAGGATGTGTTCGACGCTCGTGCGCAGCAGGTCCATGTCCCGGCCGATGAGCACGTTGCTGCCCTCGTCCAGGGTGATGGGCCGCTCGGTGTTCTCGCGCAGGGTCAGGCAGGGGACTTTCAGGGCCGTGGTTTCCTCCTGCAAACCGCCGCTGTCCGTCATGACCAGGGCCGCGTCCTTCCACAGATACAAAAAATCGTCGTATCCCAGGGGCGGGAAGAGCTGGATGCCCGAGGCGATCGGCCCGGTGCCGCCGGCGGGGTCTTCCAGGTCTTGGGTCAGCCCGAAGGCCTCCAGTTTGGCCCTGGTTCGCGGGTGGCAGGGAAAGACAATGGGCAGATTCCGGGCGATGTCCAGCAGGGCGGCCATGATCGGGCGCAGGTCCTCCTCCCGGTCCACGTTGGAGGGCCGGTGCATGGTCAGGCAGGCGTATTGCCCGGCAAGGCGCTGCTTGAACGGATGCGTGGCCAGGGTCTGGACGGGCCGCTCCTTGAGCCTTTGCAGCTGGTAGAAAAGGTTGTCGATCATCACGTGGCCCACGAAATGGACGCTGTCCGCGGGCTTGCCTTCCTGGAGCAGATTCCGGGTGCCCTGTTGCTCGGTGGTGAAGAAGATGTCCGTGATCGCGTCCGTGGCCAGCCGGTTGATCTCCTCGGGCATGGTCCGGTCCCCGGAGCGCAGGCCCGCTTCCACGTGCACCAGGCGGACGTTCATCTTCTTGGCCACCAGCCCGGCGGCAATGGTGGAGTTGACGTCTCCCACCACCAGGACCATGTCAGGCTGCTCCGTCTGGCAGACTTGCTCGAAGGCGACCATGATCGCCGCGGTCTGCCGGGCATGGCTGCCGGACCCGACTTCCAGGTTGTAGTCCGGCTGGTCAATGCCCAGTTCGGCAAAGAAGGCCCCGGACATGTTCTCGTCGTAGTGCTGCCCGGTGTGCACCAGGACGGGATGGATCTGTTGCGAGTGGTTCTGGCGGATTTCACGCAGGATGGGCGCTATCTTCATGAAATTCGGTCGGGCGCCCGCGACGAAAAGGATTTTGAGCATGGTTGTTTCCTTGCAGTGTTGGTGGAGGAGATGTGATGAAACGGGACAGGGATGTGGGCCGGTTTTTCGGAGCGGACGATTCAAGATTAGTGCCAGCAGAGGCTGTCCGTGGATAATGGACCAGAGGTGAACGAATGGTCTTACGCCCCGTGCCCTAATCCTGGAATAACGGATACGTGCCGGGCAGGCTGCTTCGCTCGACACCGGGACAAATGCGGGACGACAAAATTTCTAGGTTGCAGAATGTTTTGCCTGCGACGCCATTTTTTCTGCATCACCAGGAGGTATGCACGTGGGGGTAGTCGAGAATCTTTTTGTCCGCCGTGAGGATGGTGCTGTTGGTCAAGCGGGCCGTGGCTGTGATGATCCTGTCGGCCGGGTCGGCATGAAAACCGTCAGGCAGGCAGTAGGCCTCTTCGATCACCTCGAGGCTGATGTCTTCCACATCCCAGCCGTTCAGGCCGACATAATGCCGAAACCAGGTTTTCCAGTGCCGGTCAAAGGCCAGCCGGCCTCGCTCCACGGCGCAGGCGATTTCAGCCAGGCTGATCACACTGACGCTGATCTCGGAGTCGGGTGCGCCCAGCAGGTCCCTGGCCCTTGGCGAGAGGGCCGACGGGTCGGAGATGGACCAGATCAGGCAGCAGGTGTCCAGGAGCAATTTCATGGACCATGCATCTCCCAGGTCTCCGATGGAATCAGCGGTTCGGTGAGATCTCCGAGCACGTGCACCGTGCCCTGGCCGCACCCGAGCCGGGTTCTGTTTTCGGGCTGTTTTCGGGCGTAGGGCACCAGCAGGGCAAACGGCAGGTTGCGCTTGCACACGGCCACGGTTTCCCCCTGCTCGACCCTGCTCAGGTACTTGCTCAGGTTGTTTTTCAATTCGCCGATGTTTACTGACTGCATGGCCAATAAGTAGGCCAAGAAGTTGGCCATGTCAAGGTGTCCCTGCATCAAGCCTGCCCGGTATGCATCCCTCTGTTTGATGCGTGTTCGGGGCGGTTGAATCTCAGTTCTCTGGCCTCCGCGTCTCAAGTGAGCGCCGCGAACGGGCGTGAGATAAAATGATCTGCCCCCATTTTTGCATACTTGCAGCCCATGTTCCCTCGAACCGCACCGCTCATCTCCCGACTCTTCCTGCCCCTGGCCCTGCTGGCGATCCTGCCCTTTTTCTTTTTGCATGCCACCGGCAACCCAACCAGCCCCGTCCGGCAGCTCTACGCCCTGGGCCACGTGGTCTTCTTTGCCGGGCTGGCCTTTTGGCTGGCGACCCTGTCCGTTTTTTCCGGACGAACGTTCCATACTCGAGCCCTGCTGGTGCTGACCGCTGTGTTCCTGGCCGGCGGACTGATCGAGTTGATCCAGCTGTGCATCGGCCGGCAGGCCTCGCTCCACGACATGATCGTGAACCTGGCCGGGGCCTGCGCCGGGCTGGCCCTGGCCGCGTCAGCCCAAGGGGTGCGCATGGGGCTGCCGGCGCGCGGGCTGCAGGTCCTGGCCCTTGGCGCTGGTCTGGTTTTTCTGTCCGGCCCCGCCCTGACTCTCTGGGACATGCTCCAGGCCGCGCGCCACTTCCCCGTGCTCAGCGACTTCGAGACCAGCTTTCAGGCCAGGCGCTGGACCAGCGGGGACATCGTGTCCGGCGTGTCCAGGCAGGGCCAAGCCTCCCTGCGCGTACACCTAAAGGCCCATGAGACCTACCCGGGCACGACATTGACCTACGGCTTCGGGGACTGGGAAGGATACGCCGCCCTGGAGCTGAGCTTTTACAACACCGGCCAGGACCCTTTGCGGATGATGGTCAGCATCCGGGACCTGGAGCACAGCCGGAATCGTCACAAGGGAATACGCGACCGGTTCGACCGGACCTTCCTGATCCAGCCCGGCTGGAACGACCTGCGAATCCCCGTGGACGACATCCGCGCCGCGCCCAATGGCCGCACCCTGGACCTGGGCCGGCTGACCTCCCTGGTGGTCTTCACCATGCATTTGCCCGAGGACCGGGTGATCCATTTGGACCAGGTCCGCCTGGTGCAATAGCGGCACCCTTTTTGCAGAAACCAGCGGCAAAGCATGTTGCGGAGGGCAATCCGGAAAGATCGGATAAGAAGGATGATAAACCGCCCGCTTCGCTCGACACCTGGGACAAAACAAGGGACGACAAATATTTTCGGCTGCAGACCATTGCAGCCCAAAAACAGCCCCCCAGCTGTCGCTGGTTTTAATATGCCCGAAGGGCACGGCACCTTTTCCCCGGCAACCGTCCGCCGGGGAAACGTCCCCATCGTCGAGCGTAGCGGGCGGTTAATAAAATCTTTTTCCACGTCAAGTGAGCGCAGCGTAGCGGGCGGTTAATTAAAATCATGCAAACCATCTTCCTCCTCTCCCTCACCTTTATCCTCTACACCTACCTGGGCTA
>DSBL01000149.1 GCA_011049455.1 Desulfonatronum sp.
CTCCAAGCGGAGTGCGTCCGGTTGGAGCAGATCCTGAATTCCATGGGATAACTGGCCATGGAAGATATCTTCATTGCTGCGTTGTTGCGGCAAGTTCAAGCTTTCATAGATGATTCAATACCCTTTGACCGTGACTTTTTTCCTTGCACCGGGATTTTTTGAACGGCCTGCCTGATACGGGTTTTTCAACATTCCCGATAACCCTTTTGCTTGTCAGGATACGAGAATGGATTGGCTGCATGCCCTGGTTTTGGCGCTGACGCAGGGCCTGACCGAGTTTTTGCCCGTTTCCAGTTCCGCCCACCTGGTGCTGGTGTCCCTGGTGGCCGGCTGGGAAGACCAGGGATTGTCCTTTGACGTGGCCGTGCACATGGGCACGCTGGTCGCGGTGATCTGGTATTTTCGCCGGGATTTGACGCAAATGGCCGCGGATTTTCTGCGATCATGCGCCGGGGCCGGCAGTGGTCCGGGCGCCCGGCTGGCCTGGGCCGTGATCCTGGGAACCGTTCCCGTGGCCTTGGCCGGGCTGACCTTCCGGGACGTGGTGGCCACGCACCTGCGCGATCCTTTGATCATTGCCTTTGGGCTGATCTTTTTCGGAATACTCCTGGGATGGGCCGATTGGCGGAATCGGGGCGGGCGCGGCGTGCACGACCTGGCCTGGAAGGACGTGCTGATCATCGGTTGCGCCCAGGCCCTGGCCCTGGTCCCGGGCACGTCGCGATCCGGCGTGACCATGACCGCCGGGCTGTTTCTGGGGTTGAGCCGGGAAGCCTCGGCCAGGTTCTCTTTCCTGCTTTCCGTGCCCGTGATCTTTCTGGCCGGGGTGTTGGAAACAGGGCGCCTTCTCGGCCAGCCGGAACCGGCGGCCTGGGGTTTGGTGGGCGTGGCCGGCATGGCCGCCGGGATCAGCGCCTACCTGTGCATTCACTTTTTCCTGAAATTCATTCGCAGCGTGGGCATGCAGCCCTTTGTGATCTATCGGATCCTGGCGGGGATGCTGCTTCTTGGAGGATATTGGTAGCATGGCCATGGTTTATCCCATGCATGAGGCAAAACGGACATGAACCCGGGCATCCTTTACGGTATCGGCGTGGGTCCTGGCGACCCTGATTTGCTGACCCTGGCCGCGGCCAAGGCCCTGGCCTCGGTGGACGCGGTTTTTGCCCCGGCCTCGACCAAGAACGATTTTTCCCTGGCCCTGGACATTATCCGGCCGCATTTGCGCGACAGGGTTGATCTGCGGCGGCTGGATTTCCCCATGACCCGGGATGATGCGGTGCGCCGGCTGGCCCGGCTGGAAAACGCCCGCCTGATCATGGATTATCTGGCTACCGGGAGCAACGCCGCGTTCATCACCCTGGGCGATCCCTTGGTTTACAGCACATTCGGGCATCTGCTGCGCGGGTTGCGGGCTTTAAATCCCACGGTGGACGTGCGCATCATTCCGGGGATCACGTCTTTTCAGGCGGCCTCGGCCCGCCTGGGCGAGGTGTTGGTGGAAGGGGACGAGTGCCTGGTGGTGGCCACGGGCAATACGGATCCGGCCAAGCTGAAGGCGCTTCTGGAAATCGCGGACGCGGCAATCGTTTTGAAGCCCGCCAAGCGTCTTGGCGGACTGAAGAGCATGCTGGAAAAGCTCGGTCGTGCGCGGGACACCAGGCTGGTGGTCAGGTGCGGCCTGCCCGGGGAGAAAATCGCAAGCCTGGATCAGATGGCTGAGTCGATTTCCTATTTTTCCCTGCTGCACGTCGGGAGGCGGAAGGAGCTGGAAGTTGCCGGACCTCCAAATGAACCTGGAGAAGGCAGCCGGGAATAAAAAACGGCTGCCAAAAGCAGCCGCGATTGTGTCCTGGCGGAGAGGGCGGGATTTGAACCCGCGATAGAAGTTTTAGCCCCTATACTCGCTTAGCAGGCGAGCGCCTTCGTCCAGCTCGGCCACCTCTCCTAAAAAAAATATTTTTATCCAAACTTCTCTTTTCGGTCAAGGAGCGCTCCGGGCACCCTTCAGGGCAAAGTTGTTCTCCTGTAATTACCTGAAATATATGAGGCTGGTTTGCCCTGTCTGGGACGGGTCGGCTGTCTGACCGTACCAGGCATCGTTCATCAAGGCGTTGCCCGGCGTAACATGCGCAACTTCTTGTTTTTACAACGCAACGCCTTGATGGTACGAGGCCAGAGAGGGAGTTTCGAGCCGTCCCAGACAGGGCAAACCAGTCGTCTTTACAGCGAAAAAATGATGAGCACAAAAATGCTCTGAGGGCATCCTTCAGGGTCCCGTCGAAGTCGTTTTTCCCAGGCCGTCCATCCTGGTTTTTCGAGGCCCGTAAACTTCCTCGCCGCCTGCGTAAGCAAAAACCGATGCGTTCCGAAAACCGTGAACATGTGCCATTATTGGCAGGCATCTGTTTTTCCGACGCAGGGCATGCTCGGTCAGACAGTACATCCCTCGAAAAACCGGCACGGCCGGCCTTTTTTGCCGGCCAAGGAAAAATGACTTTGACGGGTCCTGCTGGGCACAGGAGCGCTTCTCACACTGCGACGATCATTTACTCCTTACACTGCGACGATCATTTCTTTGACAGAAGCAGGGCTCACGGATACATTTTCAACCCGGCATATTTCCTGAATTCCACCTTCATCCCGGGCAGGCGCTTCATGGAAAAATTTCCCCGCGTACACAGACTGCCTCCCTATGTCTTCGCCGTGGTCAACGAACTGAAGACCCGGATGCGACACCAGGGGGAGGACATCATCGACCTGGGCATGGGCAATCCGGACTTGGCTACGCCCCAGCACATCGTGGACAAGCTCTGCGAGGCCTCGCAAAAAGCAACCAACCACCGCTATTCCGCGTCCAAGGGCATTCCCAAGCTGCGTCTGGCCATCTGCGACTGGTACTGGCGCCGCTACGGCGTGGAAATCGATCCGGACCAGGAAGCCGTGGTCACCCTGGGCGCCAAGGAAGGCTTGGCCCACTTGGCCCTGGTCATGCTCAGCCCGGGGGACGTGGTTTTTGCCCAGGACCCCACGTACCCGATTCATCCCTATTCCGCGATCATCGCCGGAGCGGACGTTCGCCGCATTCCCATCGGCCGGGATCGTGATTTTTTCGAGGATTTGACGGTCGCCACCCGGCAGACGTGGCCCCAGCCCAAGCTGCTGATTATTTCCTATCCCCACAACCCCACCACCCAGGTCGTGGACCTGGCGTTTTTCGAGAAGATCGTGGACTTTGCCAGGGAACACAAGATGTTCGTGATCCACGACCTGGCTTACGCCGACTTGACCTTTGACGGCTACGAGGCTCCCAGCTTTCTGCAGGCCAAGGGCGCCAAGGACCTGGGCGTGGAGTTTTTCTCCCTGTCCAAGAGCTATTCCATGGCCGGGTGGCGGGTGGGCTTCTGCGTGGGCAACAGGGATATTGTCCAGGCCTTGACCCGCATCAAGAGCTATCTGGACTACGGCATGTTCCAGCCCATCCAGATAGCGGCCATTGTCGCCCTGAACGGTCCCCAGGAGTGTGTCGGAGAGATCGTGTCCACCTACAAGGATCGGCGGGACGCCTTGATCTGCGGCCTGCAGCGCATCGGCTGGGACGTGCCCGCGCCCAAGGGGACCATGTTCGTCTGGGCCCCAATCCCCGAGCAGTTCCGCTCCATGGGCTCGGTGGAGTTTTCCAAGCTGTTGTTGCGCGAGGCCAAGGTGGCCGTCTCCCCGGGCCTGGGTTTCGGCAACTACGGCGACGACCATGTCCGGTTCGCCCTGGTGGAGAACCGGCATCGCATCAATCAGGCCGTGCGGGGGCTGCGCAAGGTAATCCAGGGGGAGGCATGTCCGGAGAGCTGATCCGTCTCGGCCTGGCCGGCCTGGGCACCGTGGGCACGGGTCTGGCCAAGATACTGGCGTCCAACGCGGACTGGATCCAACGCCGCCTGGGCCGCCAGGTGGTCATCAAGTCTGCCCTGGTGCGCGATCCGACCAAGGTCAGGGACCTGCCTTCGCGGATGAACATCGCGCTCGCGACGAGCATGGACGACCTGCTTCAAGACCCGGAGTTGGACATCATCGTGGAACTCATGGGCGGCCTGGATGCCCCCTATCGGCTGATCAGCGCGGCCCTGGCCCGGGGCAAGGCCGTGGTCACGGCCAACAAGGCGCTGTTGGCCGAACGCGGCAACGAACTGTTCAGCCTGGCGGCAAAACACGGCGCGGCCCTGTATTACGAGGCCAGCGTGGCCGGGGGCATTCCCATTGTCCAGGTGCTCAAGGAAAGCCTGGCCGGCAACAGAATCAAGGCCTTGACGGGCATTCTCAACGGCACGGCCAATTACATTCTCACGGAAATGACCGACCGGGGGCTGGATTTTCAAACGGCCCTGGGTCAGGCCCAGGCCAAGGGCTATGCCGAGGCCGACCCGACTTTGGACATCCAGGGCATGGACGCGGCCCACAAACTGGTCTTGTTGATCCGTTTGGCCTACGGGGAGGATTATCCCCTGTCCGAACTGCCGGTGCAGGGCATTTCTCATGTTGATCCCCAGGACATCATTTTTGCGGATCAGTTCGGGTTTCGCGTCAAGCTCATCGCCCAGGTGCGTCATTCCCAGGGCGGGCTAGACGCCGGGGTGTTCACCGCCCTGGTGCGCCAGGAGCATATCCTGGGCAAGGTGGACGGGCCGTTCAACGCGGTTCTGGTGGAAGGCGACGCCGTGGGTCCGTTGATGCTCTATGGCCAGGGCGCCGGGGACCTGCCCACGGGCAGCGCCGTGCTGGCGGACATCATGGCCCTGGCCCGCGCCGGCTGCAGCCCCAATAATACAGGATTTCCGGAGATTGTTTTGCCCCCAGCCGCGATTCTTTCGCCGGATCATGTCCGCTCCAGGCATTATTTCCGGTTCACTGTCCTGGATCGGCCCGGCGTACTGGCGGTCATTGCCGGAGTGTTTGGGCAGCGCAACATCAGCATCGCCCAGATGGTTCAGAAAGGTTCCTCCTCGGGTCGCAACGTGCCGGTGGTGTTCATCACGCACTCGGCCCAGGCCAGGGATGTGACCGCGGCCGTCAGGGAGATCGACACGCAAAGCTTCATCACCGCGCCCTCGGTGCATTACAGGATTCTCTAGCGCCGTGGCCGAGCCCAAAGGAAGAGTCCTGCCGCCCTGCTACGGGATCATTCCGGCGCGCTTTGCCTCCAGCAGGTTTCCGGGCAAGCCCTTGGCCGAAATTCTGGGCAAACCCATGTTCCGGCATGTCTATGAACGGGCCGCAAGCTGCCCGGAACTGGTCCGGGTGATTCTGGCCACGGACGATGAGCGTATTGCCCAAGTCGCCCGCGACGAGGGTGTCCCCGTGGTCATGACCAGTCCCGAACATCCCAGCGGCACGGACCGGGTGCTGGAGGCCGCGCGGCTGCTGGAACTTCCCGAGGACAGCGTAGTGATCAACATCCAGGGCGATGAACCGGCCCTGAGGCCCGCACTGCTCACCTTGCTGCTTGCGCCTTTTGCGCGGATCGATGTCCAGGTGGCCACCCTGGCCAGGCCTTTGCATCAAGACACGGCGCATCTGCCGGACGTGGTCAAGGTAGTCTTGGACAGCCAGGGCAAGGCCTTGTATTTTTCCAGGGCGCCCATTCCTTTCCATCGCAACGGCAAGGGTTCTGCTTTTCTGGGTCACGTGGGGCTGTACGCCTTTCGCCTGCCCATGCTGCGGCGTTTTGTCGAGCTGGGGCCGGGACGGCTGGAACAGATCGAAAAGCTGGAGCAATTGCGATTCTTGGAGGCCGGCATTCCCATTCATGTGGTTCTGACCGAACATTGCACCCATGGCGTGGATCGCCCCGAGGACATTGCCGCGGTGGAAGATATTTTACGGCAAGAAGAATCAGACGAATGAGCTGGTTATGGGAAGTCGTGATATAAGAAATCGGTCCATGCTCTTCGTGACTGCTGAACCATTGAACCATTGAACCGTGAACCCCTGAACCATCCAACCAAGAGAGACATCATGCGGGCAGTATTGGCTTTGGAAGACGGCGCCTGGTTCCAGGGCCGCTCCTTTACCGGCCGGGGTGAGGCTGGCGGGGAGGTGATCTTCAATACCGGGATGAGCGGGTACCAGGAGGTGCTTACCGACCCTTCCTATATCGGACAAATGGTCTGCATGACCTATCCCCTGATCGGCAACTACGGGGTCAATCCCGAGGATGTGGAGTCGGATCGGGTTCAGGCGGAAGCCATGATCGTCAAGGAGTGCTGCAGACAGCCTTCCAGTTGGCGGGCGACACAGTCCCTGCCGGACTATCTGCGCGAGGCCGGAGTAATCGGACTGGAAGGGATCGACACCCGGGCCCTGACCAGGCACTTGCGTCTGCACGGGGCCCAGCGCGGCATCATCTCCACCCGCGACGTTTCCATCGCCGAGCTTGTAAAGCAGGCTCAAACCCTGCCTTCCATGGAAGGGGCCAATCTCGTGGAAAAGGTCACCGTTCCGGGTCCGTATGTCTGGGATGGGCAAAGACCCAGGCCCGTGGTCCTGGACAGCGGCCGGTATGCGTGGCCTGGTCCCGGATACCGCGTGGTGGTCTATGATTTCGGCATCAAATGGAGCATCCTGCGGATTCTGCGGGACAAGGGGCTGGATTGTCTCGTGGTTCCCTCCGGCTTCAGCGCGGCCCAGGTCATGACTTTGGAGCCGGACGCTGTTTTCTTGAGCAACGGCCCGGGCGATCCGGCCGCCTTGACCGAAGCGATCCACAACGTGGCCCTGCTCACCGACCAGCTGCCCATGGCCGGAATCTGCCTCGGCCACCAGATTCTCGGCTTGGCCCTGGGCGGCACGACCTTCAAGCTCAAATTCGGGCACCACGGACTGAATCATCCGGTCAAGGAACTGGCCACGGGCCGGGTTGAAATATCCTCGCAAAACCACGGTTTTTGCGTGGATTTCGGCTCGGCCGACTCCTACCGGCCCACCCATGTGAACCTGAACGACAACACCCTGGAGGGCTTTTGCCACAAGACCAGGCCGCTGATGGCCGTGCAGCACCACCCGGAAGCCGGTCCCGGGCCGCACGATTGCCGGTCCTTTTTCGACCGGTTCATGGCCATGCTTGACCAGGTCGTCGCTGGGGCCGGGAGATAGGCCTTGAAGCGGCCCTTTATTTCGCGGAAACCCAAGGAGATCGCTTCATGTCCACGGAACTGATCAAGGCCCGTTCATCATTGGCCGGCATCGGCACGCTGCTCAAGCAGGACAAGGTGCTGCCCGCCGTATTGGCCCTGCATGACGCTCTCGGATTGATTGTGAGTACGCAGCTGATGAAAAGCGAGCGCACCGAGTTCGAGTCCGCGGTGGAAAAGGCCGTCTACAAGCTCAACCAGGATTCGAATCTGCGCAAGGTCTATCCGCTTCTGCTGAATTACACCCGGGGTCAGGAGGTGGAACTGCAGGCCATGCTCAAGGAGCTTCTGGCGGAACTGCAGGAAAGCTTGGTGAACGAGGCGCGGCTTCTCTTGGTGGAGCGGGAGAAGCAGAAGCAGGAGGGGCTGGCCAAGGGGCGGGAGATGATCGCAGCCGGCGAATATGATCCCGCAGCCCATTTTTTCGACAAGATGATCTCGTTTTTCCATGGCGACGTGGATTTGATCGTGGATGTGGGCGAATTGTTCCTGGAGGCCGGACAATTCGAGAAAGCCTTTGATTATCTGCTCCAGTGCCTGCACAGCAAGCCCGAGTCGGTGCATCTCCTGAACCGCATCGGCATCGGCCTGCGCCGGATGGGCAAATGCGAGGAAGCAAAGGAATGCTTCCGGCAGGCCATCGGCCTGGCGGCCGACGACGAGCGCCTCTATTTCAACCTTGGCCGGGTCTATGTGGATGGTTGCGAGTGGGACAAGGCCGTTGAGGCCGCGTCCAAGGCCCTGGATTTGAATCCGGAACTGGAACAGGCCAGGAAAATGCGCGATTATGCCCGGCAAAAGCAGCAAGCATAGCAGTCCGTTGAAAAACTCCCAATTGCTGCGTCGCTGCAAAAAGTTCAAACTCTTACGTATCAATAAATACGCTTCGACCTTGAACTTTTCTTGCTCCTTGCACTTGGGGTTTTTGAAC
>DSBL01000084.1 GCA_011049455.1 Desulfonatronum sp.
CCAAACGCATGGTATATGAAACTCGTGGACATGGCCGACCCTCCCGATGTTCGTTGGTGCGTTCATCGGAAAGTCTCCATGTCCACATTTTTTGTCAAAAGTACGCTTCAACCGGATGAACCATTTTTTTTTACGACCGGATTGGGAGAAGGCATTGCGGGATACAGCGGCGCGCTATCCCGGCCGGTTTGAAACCGATAGCCAGCGGGATCAACGAATTCTTTCAGAGTTGACCGCGGCCCGGCACGAGCTGAACCACAGGTTGGGCCAGGATCGCACGCGCCAGATGTGCTTTCCCTGGGCCATCGCCGGACAGCGGGCCGTGGCTTTGGCGGCCCGGGCCGGGTATGGCACCGCGTTTGCTGATCGCCTCTTCGGGTATCGGGCTGTGCGTGCGCAGGATCCGCCCTTTCGTTTGATGCGCCTGCGTCACGAACTGATTTTTTGTCTGCCGGGCCAAAATCGGTGCACTTTCCTGCAGGCAAGGCGAACCGTAACACCCGCCTCGGCCGGAGCAGCCTGATCATGCCCCGGAAGTCGGCAACATCGATGGATCAAGCGGGAGGCCCCAGAATTTGCGTTCTGGCCGGCTCGTTTCACCCCGTGGTGGGCGGCGGGGAAAAGCATGCGTTTTTGTTGTGTCGGGAACTGGTTTGCCAGGGGCTGAACGTGGTCGTGCTCACCCGCCGGAGGACCGCGGATCTGCCGCCCTTGGAGGGCATGGAAGGATTTATCGTGCATCGGGTCCGGCCTACGGGCTTCGCCCGCCTGGGCAAATACCTGATGCTCGGACCGGTCTTGCTGTGGCTGTTGCGGCACAGGCACGAGTATGACGTGATCTATGTTTGCGGTCTGCGGGTTTTGGGCATGGCCGGAGTTTTGGCCGGATTGCTTGCGGGCAAGCCTTGCGTGCTGCGTTCCGAGGCCCAGGGAGAGCTGTCCGGTGAGTTTATCTGGAGCCCGCTGGGCTCCCGGCCGCGTCCCTTAATCAAGATGTGCTGTGCCCCTTTGGTCCGATTGCGCAACGTTTTGCTCTTTAAGGCCGCGGCATTCTTGAGCATCAGCGAGGTGATCAGCCAGGAGTATACGCGTTGCAACGTGTCCGCGGAGAAAATTGTCCAAATCACCAACGGCATCGACGCGGAGCTTTTCGCACCGGTCTGGGCTGCGCGAAAAATCGCATTACGCGGTCGTCTGGGGCTGCCGGAAAAGCAAATTTTTGCCTATTCCGGCAAGCTGAACCGAGGCAAGGGGCTGGAGATGCTGTTGCGGGTCTGGGCCAGACTGGCGGCCCTGCGGCCGGACATACACTTGGTGCTGGTGGGTTCGGGGAGCGGGCAATACCTGTCCTGCGAGGACGGGCTGCGCGAGTATGTTCGCGCACGCAACCTGGAGTCGACGGTGACGTTTACCGGCTACGTGCAGACAGTGCACGAATACATGCAGGCCGCCGACGTGTTCGTCTTTCCCTCGGAAAGCGAAGCCTTAGGGTTGGCCTTGCTGGAGGCCATGGCCTGCGAGATCCCGGCCCTGGCCTCGGACATTCCCGGCGTGACGGACATTGTCCAGGACGGGCGCAACGGGCGGCTGGTTCCGGCCAAAAACGAGCAGGCCTGGCTTGAGGCCATGTGCTGGGTTCTGGATCATCCGCAACAGGCCCACGACCTGGCGACTTGCGGCCGCAGGACCGTCCTGGAACGATTCAGCATCGCGGCCGTGGCTGATGCGCATAAAAATCTGTTCACGGAATTGGCAGCCCAAGGCGATACAGCGTGATGCAAAAAGTGCCGGAGAACGACCGGCTTGAGGAACCATCCACATTGCCCAGCATGAAGCGCATGGCCGGAAATACGGCCTGGAACATGGTCGGCATGTGCGCGCCCATGGTCGTGGCCTTGTTCTCCATTCCTCTGCTGATCCGCGGATTGGGCGACGACCGGTTCGGCCTGCTGGCCCTGGTCTGGATGCTTGTTGGATATTTCAGCATCTTTGATCTGGGTCTGGGTCGGGCCCTGACCAAGATGACCGCGGAATGCCTGGGTCGGAAGGAGCAGGAGCAGATTCCGAGGCTGTTTTGGACTTCCATGACCCTGATGACCGGCCTGGGCCTGATCGGTGCGGTATTGCTGTGGTTTTCCGCGCCCTGGCTGGCTCTGCGGGTTTTGAACGTGCCGGAGCACCTGCAGCCGGAAACCCTGACCGCGTTTCGGGTTGTTTCTTTTGGCCTGCCCGTGGTGGTCGCCATCACCGGTCTGATCGGCGTGCTGGAGGCCTATCAGCGCTTCAAGCTGATCAATCTGGTCCGCATCCCTACGGGTATGTTCACTTTTTTGGGGCCGCTGGCCGTGCTGCCTTTTTCCACCAGCCTGTCCGCAGTGGTCGGGGTGCTCATTGCCGGGCGCATCGCCGAATGGCTGATCTATTTTCTGGCCTGTTTGCGTTGCGTGCCGCGCCTTGGCGGCCTGATCCGCTTCGAAGCCGCCCGGATCAAGGGACTGCTCTGTTTCGGCGGATGGATGACGGTGTCCATGATCGCCACACCGCTCATGATCCACATCGACCGGTTTCTCATCGGCGCGATCATCTCGGTCAGCGCCGTGGCCTATTACGTGACCCCTGCGGCAATTGTGGTCAAGCTGCTGATCTTCCCCCGGGCCTGGGTCTCGGTGCTGTTTCCGGCCTTTGCCGCCAACTTTTTCGTGGATAGGCTCGCCGTCGCGAAAATGTTCGGCCAGGGCGTGAAATTCCTGCTGGCCGCATCGTTCCCAGTGATCCTGGCCGTGGTGGCCTTTGCTCCGGAAGGGTTGCTGCTCTGGCTGGGACCGGAATTCTCTACACACAGCACCCCGGTGATGCGCTGGCTGGCCGCCGGCATCCTGGTCTACAGCCTGTCCTTTCTGCCCTGTGCGTTGCTTCAAGGGGCCGGACGGCCGGACATCACGGCCAAGGTGCATCTGGCGGAACTGGTTGCGTATCTGGTTCTGGCCTCGGTGATGATCCATTTTTTCGGCATTGTCGGAGCGGCCATGGCCTGGTTTGTGCGCGGCGCGGTGGACGCTTTGGCAATGTTCGGGCTGGCCCGCAGGTTCGCACCGGAGTCCTGGAGCCAGGTATCCAGGGTGTTCCGGGCCTTGGCTGCGGGTCTGGTGGTGATCATTTTCGCTGTGCTCGCGCCCGAGTTGTGGATGCGGGTCCTGGTCTGGCTACTGGGGGCCGGGGGCTTTGCCCTGGTTTCCTGGAGCTACCTGTTCACCAGCAAGGAGCAACGCGAGGTGTTGCGGGTACTGTCAGCGGTCAAGGCCAGGGCTCTGTAATCTTCCGGTACTCTTTTGCGCTGGCGCCAGAAATGGCCGGGATGACGCGTTTCCATAAGCTTCTCAGGCGTCAACCCCGTTTGCAACACTGCAGAGGCATAAGGACTTGAACATGCAACACGGGATCAGATCATGAATGCCACGCCGCGCATCACGGTTCTGCACGTGTGCGAGCACTTCGGCGGCCGCGAGGCTTCACTGCACGGTGTGGCCCGGGGGTTTCAATGGTGGATGCCGAATTACGACGCGCGGCGTTTCCGGGTGCTGCTGTGCAGCCGCAAGGGTTACGACAAGGCCGCGGAAATGATGATCCAAAAAGGCATCCAGCCGTTATATCTGGGTTACGGCAAGTTCGATCCGCGCAATCTGACCGGCTTGACGGCGTTGATCCGTAGGGAGGGGGTCGACGTCCTGCACGCCCACGGCTACGGCGCCAGCACTTGGTCCCGGCTGGCCGGGCTTGTGCTGAAGCGCCCTGTGATCATCCATGAACGCTGCAACTACGGCACGGTTCCCCTGTATCAGCGGCCGGTGGAACGCCTGTTCGGGCCGCACACCAGATACGCCCTGGCCGTGTCCGAGTCCACGCGGCGATTCTGCATCACAAAGCGGTACATGCCGCCGGAAGCGGTCCAGGTCCTGTACAACGGCATCCTGCTGGACACCGTGGAACAAGTCGACCCGGCGTGGATCGCCGAATTTCGCAAGAATCGCGGCGTTGCAGCGCGGGACAAGATCGTCGGCATCGTCGGCCGACTGGAACCCCACAAGGGCCTTGACGACGCTGTGCGGGCCTTGAGCCGGCTGCGGCAAGCCAATTCGGCCGATGCAGCCGCTACGCGGCTTTGGATTGTGGGAGACGGCGGGCACTTGCAGGACCTGCGCGCCCAGGTTCAGACCCTGGGGATGGAAAGTCAGGTGGATTTTTTGGGTTTTCGACCAGATGTCTTGCGTGTTATCCAGTGCTTTGACGTCCAGCTTTTCCCTAGCCATATGGAAGGCACGCCGAACACCCTGTTCGAGGCGCTGGCCGTGGGCAACGCGATTGTGGCCTCCACCATCGACGGGCAAGGGGAAATCCTGGAGCACGATAAGACCGGCCTGCTCTTCGCTCCGGGCGACGACCAGACCATGGCCGCGCAGCTTGCGCGGGTTTTGGGCGATCCGAAGCTGGCCCGGTTCTTGCGGGAACAGGCGCTTTTGCGGTCCAAGGACTTTGACGGCCGTAAAACCATCAGGGCCATGGAATCACTCTATGAGCGGGCCGTGGCCCAAAACCGCCGCTTTGCGCACAACGGATAATCATGACCCCGGTACCAGCTTCCACCCGGCCGGATGTGCTGTTTCTGGCGCCCCACCCCTTCTACCAGGAGCGAGGCACGCCCATGGCCGTGGACCTGCTTTTGGGCGTCCTGGCCCGCCGCGGGCTGCGCACCATCGTGGTCACGTTTGCCGAGGGCCAGGACAAGGTCTATCCGCGGACCACGGTGCACCGCATCCCGGCCCTGCCCTGGGCCGGCAAGGGGGTGCCGCCCGGGTTTTCGCTGAAGAAACTGGTCTGCGACGTTTTCCTGTTCTGCAAAGCCCTGGGCATTGTCGTGCGCCGCCGGCCCAGACTGGTCCACGCCGTGGAGGAGTCTGTGTTCATGGCCCTGTTCTTTCGGATCCTTTTCAACATTCCCTATGTCTACGACATGGACTCGTCCATGTCCGTGCAGATCCTGCACAAATTGCCTGTGCTCAAGCCTTTGGGTCCCTTTTTCCGGTGGTGCGAGGGTGTGGCTCTTCGCCGGGCCCTGGTTGTGATACCGGTCTGCGCGGCCTTGGCTGACATTGCCCGCCTGGCCGGGGCGCGTCAGATCCACGTGCTCACGGACGTCTCCATGGCTGAAGCCGGGGCGGCCGGCGAGTCCGCCCCGGATCTGCGCGCCAAATACGGCATTCAAGGCGTCTGCTGCATGTATATCGGCAACCTGGAACCCTATCAGGGCATTGATCTTCTGCTTGCCGCCGCGGCCTTGGCCCTGAAGACAGTCCCTGAGCTGCGCCTGGTCATCGTCGGTGGAACCACGGAGAGCATCGCCGCCTACCAGTCTCGGGCCCGGAACCTGGGTATTGCCGAGCAAACCCATTTCACCGGGCCGTTGCCCGTTTCCATGATGCATGCATTGTTCAGCCAGGCCGACGTGCTCGTATCCCCGCGCATCAAGGGAGAGAACACGCCGATGAAAATCTATTCCTATCTTGACTCCGGCCGCCCGATCCTGGCCACGGATTTGCCCACGCATACTCAGGTGCTGACCTCTGAGATAGCCCAATTGGTCCGGCCCGAAGCTCGGTCCATGGCCGAAGGCATGGTCCGCCTGGCCGCCAGCCCAGAGCTTCGAGAACAACTGGCCCTTGCGGCCCGGGAGCTGGCACGAAGTGAATACACGCCCGAGGTTTTTGAGCGGCGAGTCAACGTCATCTACGACCACCTCCTGACCCAGGTGGAGCAGCAGGCCGGGAGGAAGCGGGCATGAAACGTGACCTGGACCGGCTGACCCGGGATACCTTTGACCTGGTCGTCATCGGTGGCGGGGTTTACGGGCTGAGCACGGCCTGGGACGCCGCGCTGCGCGGGCTGCGCGTGGCCGTGCTGGAGCGCGGCGACTTCGGCCGGGAAACGTCCGCTGCGTCGCTGAAGATCATTCACGGCGGCCTGCGCTATCTGCAGCACCTGGATTTGTCCCGGATGCGCGTCTCCATTCAGGAGCGGCGTTGGATGCTGGGCAAGGCTCCGCATTTGGTGCAGCCCTTGGAATTCGTTCTGCCCTGCTTCGGGCACGGCATGAAGGGCCCGGAAGCGATGCGTGCGGCCCTTATGGCCAACGACATCATTTCCTGGGACCGCAACCGCGGTTTGGTTCCGGAGCGGCACATCCCTCGCGGCAGGATTATTTCCAGGCGTGAATGCCTGGACAGAATCCCGGGGTTGCGCAGCGAGGGGCTCACCGCCGGTGCTGTTTTTTACGACGCCCAGATGTACAACTCGGAGCGCCTGACCCTGTCCTTTGGCCTTTCCGCGGCCGGGCAGGGCGCGGTTTTGGCCAACTATGTGGATGTGACCGGATTCGCGACAAAAGACGGTCAAATTCAGGCCGTGCAGGCCAGGGATCGACTCAGCGGCGCCGCGTTACAGGTGCACGGCAGGTTTTTCGTGAACATGACCGGCCCGTGGTCAGACATTGTCAGCCAAATGCTGCATACTCCAAAACCGGACCGCAACGTGCTGCGTTCCAAGGGCATTCAATTGGCCACGCGAACCATCGGCAAGGGCTGGGCTTTTGCCGTGGAGAGCCGGCAAATGGACGGCAGCGCTGTCCTGCGGCGGGGCGGACGCAACTACTTCATCACCCCATGGCGGGGGATGTCCCTGATCGGGACTACGGACACGGTCTATCGCGGCGATCCCGGGGCGTTTTGCATCACGCGCCAGGATGTGGAGGAATTCCTCGCCGAGATCAACGCGGCTTACCCGCCGGCCAAGCTGAGCCTTGCCGACGTGCGCTTCTGGATGGGCGGGCTGCGCCCCGTGGGCGAGGCCAGCGTCAACGCCGAGGTAGCCGCGGCCTCGCACCGCTACCAGATTCACGATCACGCCGCGGAGGGGGTGCGGAACATGATCAGTGTGGTCGGAGTCAAGTACACCATTTGCCGCCATATCGCGGAAAAGGTGGTGGATA
Source organism: Desulfonatronum sp. (assembly GCA_011049455.1). GTDB lineage: Bacteria > Desulfobacterota > Desulfovibrionia > Desulfovibrionales > Desulfonatronaceae > Desulfonatronum. Next base: position 7,040 of record DSBL01000084.1, read on the forward strand.
TGCTCCTGCCGCGCATCGGCGTCTCGACCCAGACCAGCCGGACGGCCTACACGCCTTTGTACGGCGGCGGCTTCGAGCGTTTCGATGCCCTATGCACCGAGGCTAGCGCAAAGGCGCGGCTATCGCTGGAAGTTATTCGCCATCTGGCCCACAACTACGGCACGGCCCTGCACCAGATCCTGGATCTGGCCGGGGTGCGGCCGGATCTGGCGAGAACCGTGCACGGATCCTCCGAGGTTCTGCGAGCCGAAGTGCTCCACGCGGTACGCCGGGAAATGGCCATGACACTGACCGACGTGGTCATGCGCCGGACTGACCTGGGCTCCAAGGGCCACCCCGGACCGGAGGCCTTGCGCGAATGCTGTTTGCTTATGGCCGAGGAACTGGGCTGGAACCAAATCCGCCAAGAGCAGGAAATAGAACAGGCCAAGCAGATTTTTCAGCTCGTAGATGCCCAATAGGCGCTTAAGCGCCAAAAAATCCCTTGGCCGAAGATCTGAACCTCCCTCTGCTAAAGCCAGGGGGAGGTTTCAGGTTGCCAGAAAAAAAATGATGTCGCAACAGTATTGCCGCAACCTTTTGGAAAACTGGTGCCCAGGGCCGGAATCGAACCGGCACGCCCATCTCTGAGCGAGGGATTTTAAGTCCCTTGTGTCTACCAATTCCAC
>DSBL01000018.1 GCA_011049455.1 Desulfonatronum sp.
CTCAGCGCCTCAAGCGAGTCTTCGAGCGGGCGAGAGATAAATCATCTTGCGCCTGAGCCGGAACTGTCAATATTCATTCGAACCGAATGAACCGTTTTATCTTCGAAAAAGTGTAAGATTTTCCGACACCACCTGCGCGCGAGGGACGCTTTGTTACAGTGATGAATGATGAATGATGAATGATGAATGATAAGAAAAGACAGGCACATAGGCACAAAGGCGCTAGGTTTCAGGGGCGCAAAGGACGATTATCGGTGTCGGCTTGGGTGCCGGGGAATCAGGGGCGTGAACGAAAATCCCAAAGGACGTGTGCCTGGGAAGCCAGGCGTGACGGACGTTTCAAGAGAGTGTAAGATTTTCCGACAAAAATGCAGGGTGAAGTGTAAGATTTTCCGACAGCGGTCGCCACGCTTCAGGACCTTGTCCCAGACGCGCTTTGGCTTTTGACGAGGATGCGAGATGAGTGCTGGGGGCTGAGAAATGACGGCTAGGCTACTGCACCGCAAAGCCGCTTGTCCACTCCGGCAAGGCCGGCGCCAAGCCTTTTTGGAGCATCATCCGCCATTGTTCGTTGGTCAGGCGTTGGGCCATGGGCTGCTTGAATTCGTAATAGGAATACACCGGCCCGGCCGCGATCCGCTCCCGGCCGTGGCGGACCATGCTGACGTACATGATGGATGGCCGGCCCACCCCCACCTGGAGCACCTGGCCAGAGTTGGGGTCCGTGTGCACGTCCGCGACCACGGCCATGTCGTTGTCGACCAGGGTCCCGGTCCGCTTTGCTTCGTGCGGGGGGAGTGTCGTTGCCCTTTCCAGCAGGCCGCCGATGTTCCAGATCGTCTTGAACTCCTCTTCCGACAGTGGTTCGCGGGCCAGCTCTTTTGCCGCCATGTCCGCCAGGACTTCCAGCAAATCCTCGAACTCGCGCAGTTTTTTGGTTGATTCCGGCGGGATAAGGCCCCGGATGCAGTCGTCCGTGCGGAGCGCGCGGGCCAAGTCCCGCACCCTTGCAAAAAGCTCCGGAAAGGGTTCCACGCCGCCGCGTGTCAGGTCCACGGGCCGGGGCAGGCCCGTGCCTTTTTCGGAATAGCTCTGCTTGGCGTAGAGGATGGTGTCGTGTCTGAGTTCGGTCCAGGATCCCAGGGCCGTGTTCAGCATTTTCCCCGTCCAGGCCTCGGAGCCCATGAATGCAGGCATCCCACCCTGCGGACCGGTCAACAGCAGCTTCAAATTGAACAGCCATTGCCCGGAAAGGCCTTGCGTCCACTGATCATGCCGGTCGGCAAACATTCGCTGGAGTTTCGCGAGCTGTTCGTCATACAGCTCGTAGTCCGCGTCGCCCTCGTCCCTGATGATCCCGACCGCAAGGTCCGAGCCCAGCACGGCCATCACGTCTAGGCCGCGGGGCATGCCCCTGATCGGTCCGCGCTGGGACATGACCAGGGAGAAGGGCTGTGATTGGCCCGTGTAGTCCATGACCCGAGGATAGACCAGGTTCTGCAGAATCCAGGCATCGGGCAAGGCTCTTTGTCCCAGGAAACGGAACCCAAGGGGGATCTGCGGGGCCTGGGCGTTTGCGTCCGACGCATCGAATTGCAGGGTCGAGAGAATTTTCGGCGGCCGGACCTTTTGGATCTCGGAGAGGAAAATATCCAGCCTGGACTCGTCCGCAAGGTCGGCGTCGTCCGGCAATCCTCCATAGACCTGTAAGGCCGCTTTTTTGAAGTCATAAATGTCCAGGTCGTCGGATGCCCCGACAAAAAAACCTGCCACCTGGTCGATGCGCTCCCATGCCCGCAAGGCCGGCTGCGCAGCCTCTCCAGCCCGGTCCAGGGCCCGGACCATGAGCAGGGCCTGCCTGGTCAGCCGTCGCGCAAGGGCTGGTGATATTCCAAGGGAGCTGTTTGGGACGGCGTAAAAGCCCGGGCGGCCGTACCACATCATGGCCATGAAATAGGCGCCGAGTTCTTCGCTCTGCGTGTAGCGCCCCCTGGGAACATACTGACTGTAGTCTTCCAGATACCCCAGGGCCGGGGATTTGGCGAACCCCTGGTGCGCTTCGATCAGTCTGGTTTCCTGCTCCACGAGATGCTCCATCTCCGCTGGAACCGCATCATGAAGCCTCAGCAGGCGCGCGGCTACGGAGAAGAAGGCGACGTTGGCCCGCAGGGCTTCCAAGACCTGGGCATGTTCGGCGGACGCGGCATCCTGGAGCGACTGTTGGAGCATGAATCTGGTGAGACGGCGCAGATCGTCTGACAGATGTTTTGTTTCCATCAGTTCCAGGACCTGGGCAAAGACCCGGTGCGCGGAGTGCAGGATGGAATCCGTGGTCACGAAGATGGGCGTGTTTTCCGCGCGAAGGGCATGATACGTTTCGATCATGTTGTGCAGGGCCTTGCCGGGCACGACCACGAAGCCGTTGGTTTCCAGCATGGACATGGCGGTTTGGCTCAAAGGGGAGTGCGGATGTCCCACAGGTGCATCGGGCATGTTCGCTGGCGTCCTTTCCCCGAGGGGGTATGCGGGGCTGATCTGAAGAACAAACAATGCAATGAAGAAAACACGCAAAAATGTTTTCATGATGTTGTCCGTCCTGTGTCTGGAGGCAAACGGGTTCACTTGTGTGAATGTCCTAGGACAAACCGGTCAAAAGGGCAACAAAAAAGGGGGCGCTCGCCCCCTTTTTGCCGTGAGATCGTAATGTTGCGCGGTTATTTCTGTCTGATTGCCCTTACCCGCCATGCGATTGCCATAAGCCCGAAGGCCAGCAGGAGCACGGTCGAAGGTTCTGGAATGGGCGCCCAGCCGGGATTTTTTTGCAGGCCGTAAATGTGGGTAATGGACCAATTGGAATAGCCGCCGCTAAGCCCGCCGGTGTCAGAAACCGTATACGAGGCAAGCACATCATTGCCGCTGTCCGAGTCGGTGACGTAGATGGTCTTCTCGGCATCGTCCCAGCCCCAGACAGTGAGGAAATGGCCTCTTCCAGCGGCTGTGCCGACTCTGATGGAAATCCCCAGGCTCTTCAAGATGAAATCATTAATAAGTTTGCTGCTGTTCCAGCCTTCGAACCTGGACCAGTATGTGTTGTAGTCCAGGGTTGGGTAAAACCCGGAGTGAGAAAAATCCGTCAACTGGGCCCACCCAGCTACTCCCTGTTGGGCATTTGTTCCGGCGAACCACCATTCAACGGCGTATCTGGGATTTCCAACCTGATCGTTCCAGTAAGGCGGGAAGAAACTGAAAATCTGGTCGTGGGTGGTCAAGCCGGGCCCGCCTGTCCAGCCCGTCCAGGCCAGCAGGTTGGAAGCCGAAGCGGCCCAGCACAATAATGTATCGTCAGTCCATGTTTTATCGGCGTCCACCCACCCTGAGGTTTCATTAACACCGGGCAGCCAGTACAGGGTTGCCCCTGAAAAGCCGGCTGAACCAAGCACCAGGAACAAGGCACAGAAGACGGTCAGGAGTTTCTTTTTCATGGTAACCTCGTAATTCCCAAGATGCATTGTTTCTGCCATTCTCCGCGGCGTTGCAGGCCGTGGAAAACCTTCATTCGGGCGGTTGAAAACATAATGTTGCGGAAACTAGTTCTTCATTCTGCGCCGGGCGTACACACCCAGACCCAGCAGACCAGCGCCCAGGAGCACGATGGTGCCGGGCTCAGGAACGGGGGTCGGCCCACCGCCAGGCGGGTCGTTCGGGACGGTATATTCTGTACCCACCAGCTTCAGGCTGCCTTCGTCATCAATGCCTACGCGCTGGAACCTGACGTATGTAACCCCTGTCAAGCCACTGCCCAAATCTTGCGATGTGGCCAAAAAAGGTTCCGCGTTAAAAGTCATGCTCAAAACAGCGGTGGTCAGATATGCGTTGCTAGACTCGATGCAGGAAAAGTCCTCTTCGTCCCAAAGGGCGGGGTTGTAGAGGGCGTTTTGGCTACCATTATCATTTTTCGCCAAGTAGTCCAGTGTTACGCCTTCTCGTTTTTCGCTTATGTGCAGGCTCCATGGATAATTAGTACCTTCGCTTGCGCCCATGGTGACCGGATCATTGTTCGTCGTAAATGCGGTCAAGGACCAGCTATTCAATACGGGCAAGGGTTCATTGCCAAGATTGAAACCGAACCCCGTGATCGCTGAGATGTTCCAGCCGTCAGAATCAGGATCGATCAGGGAGGTCGGCGAAGTGTTGTCCAGCGTCAAAGTAAGGGTGTTTCTGGTGATGGCGATGTCCATCGTGGCGGAACCGACTCCGCCTTCATCCTCGCCATAAAATGTATACGTCAGGGCATGGGCGTTGAATGCCATGCCCATGATCATAAACACTGCAATGATGACTCTTGTGAACATGCTGACTGCCTCCATATTAAGATGGGTGATTTTGCTTTGCATGGAGGCTTGCAAATTATGTGCTAAAATTCAACATATTGAAAAAGTCAGCAACCCCCGGCAAAGCCGGGGGCTTGTAATATGTTAACCGCTCAAAGCGGTTGAAAACATGGAGTCGCCTAAAGGCGACTGCTGGTCGAGCAGCTTTAACTGTTCAAGCATTCTACCTTCTTTCTCTTGGCTCTGTATATATTCACGAATGGTTTGCTCATCATTATCATCCGTTGATACAGATACAAAATTGCTCACGCAATTCAACAAACAACCTTTTCTTGCGGGTCTTCTAAATAAAAACAATATGATACTTGCAAACCCATTTGGTGTGACATGAGGCCTTTAGCCTGATCCATCGGAAGCCTCCTTTTTTGTTGAACTTAGAGTGGTTCACTGGAAGCTTCCGATATACTCCCGGAACTGTCAAACTTTGAGGGTCCCCCGGCAAAGCCGGGGGTTTACCCAATTGAAATTAATATTTTTATTTGAAGAAAGCGATGAGTGTAAGATTTCCCGACAAACCCCTCGGGCCATGTCCGGACATGGCGATGGCGGGTGAATTGTTCAGCGAGGGTGGATAAATGCTTTTGTTTCAGGAAAACAAAAGGTTATCAAGAGGGGATTGCCCTTTACCCGACTGCTGACGGGGTCGCGTGGGCCTTGGGCATGTGTAAGATTTTCCGACAAAAATTTTGGGGAAAGTGTAAGATTTTCCGACAGTGCCTGCGACTGGCGGTGCAGGGCCGAATGCTCGAAGGCAGAACCGAGACAACGTCCAGATACAGAACCCGGAGCTTCCGCTTGCCCTCAGGGCCAAGATCCCTCGCAGGACCATGCGCAACCCCACCCTTGCCGCCATTGCCCTTAACTTCACATTTCGCGTTTGACGCGAAATGTGAAGTTAAGGTTCAACGGGACAGGCAGCATTCTCCCTTCCTGCTCTGTGCCTCTGTGCTTTTATCCCTTTGCGCCTATGTTTCAATGCGCCTTTCCCTTTCGCATCCCCCCGCACCTATCCACAGGGAAGATGCGTGCCGGGCAGGCAGCATTTCATAATTCCAGCATCCCAGCATTCCAGCATTCCAGCATTCTGTTTTAATCCCAGCATCCCAGCATTGAGCATCCCTACCGCACATACCCCTGCTCCTCCAGATACAGCAAAATCTCCTGGGCCGCCTCGTTGGGGGTGATCTCCGTGGTGTCGATGGTCAGCTCCGGGTTCATCGGCGGCTCGTAGGGGTCGTCGATGCCCGTGACCCCCTTCATGATCCCGGCCTTGGCCTTGGCGTAGATGCCCTTGCGGTCGCGCTGCTCGCAGGTTTCCAAAGGCGCGTTCATGTACACCTCGATGTAGCCGCCGTATTGGCTGATCATTTCCCGGGCCAGGCGGCGGGAGCGCTCGTAGGGCGCGATGGGCGCGCAAATGGCGATGCCCCGGTTCTTGGTGATCTCCGAGGCCACGAAGCCGATGCGCTGCACGTTGAGGTCGCGGTGCTCCCGGGAAAAGGTCAGCTCGCTGGACAGGTTCTTGCGCACGATGTCCCCGTCCAGCAGGGTCACGGGCCGGTGGCGCATGGCCATGAACTTGACGAAGAGCACCTTGGCCAGGGTGGACTTGCCCGAGCCGGACAGTCCGGTGAGCAGCACGGTGAAGCCCTGGCTGTGTCGGGGCGGGTAGGCTTTTTTCAGTTCGGCCACCACGCCGGGCAGGGAAAACCAGTCCGGGATTTCCAGATCAAGCTCCAGCCGGCGGCGCAGCTCGGCCGAGGAGATGTCCTTGACCGTCATCTCCGGGGTGACCTCCTCCTTGACCACGTACTGGGCCATGTCCTGCACGTAGACCATGGGCCTGAGCGGCACCATGCGCACCCCGGTGTCCGCCTCCAGGCCGCGCACCAGGTCCTGGGCCGCGCCCAGGGGGTAGAAGCGCTCGTCCGTGTTATGCATAAAGGGGTCGCCGTGGTCCTGGGCCACCATGAAATGGTTGCACCCGTAATTCTTGCGGACCACGGCCTCCCACAGGGCCTCGCGCGGGCCGGCCTGGCGGCGGGCCAGGGGGATCAGACCCAGATGGGCCATGTTCCGGGGAAAGGCCTTGATGAATTCCTGGTAGCAGCTGACCATGGTGAAGTGCTCCAGGTCCCCGGGCCGGGAGTGGCCCACCACGGGCTGGATGAACAGGCTGGTCCCGGCCTCCCTCGCGGCTTGCAGAACCATTTCCCGGTGCACGCAGTGCAGGGGCTGCTCGGTCTGGAACCCGGCCACGTTGCGCCAGCCGCGCTGGGCGAAGAAGCGGTGGGTCTCCGGGGGGGACAGGCGCAGTTCCGGGAAATCGTAGTGCTCGGGCAGGTGCAGGCCCTCCAGCCGGCCTCCCAGGTACCAGTCCCCGGTCTCGAAGAACAGGCGGTGCACGCCTGGATGGCGGGCCGGGTCGTCCGTACCGAAGACCGCCTGGGCCTCGGCCGCCTTGTCCGCCTGCCAGATGTCCGAGAGGGTGAGCACGGCCAGCAGAAACCCCTCGGCATCGCGCAGGGCCAGCTGGTCCCCAACGGCAAGCCTCGCGGCCAGGGCTTCGGAGACATCCAGGGTCACGGGCATGGGCCAGACCGTGTCGTCGGCCAGGCGCATCCGCTCCAGCACGCCCTGGTAGTCCGCCCGGTCCATGTAGCCCTGCAGGGGGTAGAAGGCCCGGTTCAAGAGCAGCTCCAGGTCGCACAGCTGGCGCTGGTTCAGATCCAGGCCGGGCAGGGCCAGGGCCTCCTGTTTCAGGTACTCAACCCGCCGGAAATGCACCAGCAGGCTCTCGGCGTACGGGGATATCTGGGGTTCTTGGCGCATGTGGCACGTCTTGCCGGTTGGGGGTTGGGCGAATAACCGCGAAAAGCTGGGAGGAAGAAAACAGATATCCAATGGATATGCAAGAGCCTGCCCGGCACGCATCCCGGTTTGATGCGTGCTCGGGGAGAAGAGATAAAGAAAAGGATAGCCTCACGCCCGCTACGCTCGAGGCACAGAGGCACAGAGAGTGAAGCAGAAAGAATCATGCCCATCCCCCGAGCCGGGGTCTGGGCATGGGATGCCCCCGCAGGGCGAGAATCTTTTCCATTGCTCCAACTCGGGGCAATGAAAAAAAATCTTTCTCCACTCCTGCCTTTGCTCGGCGTCTCAAGTGAGCGCAGCGAACGGGCGAGAGATAAAAAGAC
>DSBL01000088.1 GCA_011049455.1 Desulfonatronum sp.
ACTAGTGCTGAACTGAGGGACCACGACCCATTTTTCGCCACACCTCCCTTTTGTTTTGCGCGGCAGAGCAAGTCTGGACCGCATTGCGAATTTATTTTTTGGAACTTGCATTTAGAACATTATCTGCTATAATTTTAACAAATTTTTGTTTCCATCCCCTTGATTGTCTCTGGGTGAATTTGCGCATGGCCGTTTTGCCCGGGATCAAGCTATTGTTTCGAACTCTTTCCCGTGATCGAGATGACTGGCTCTCACAACGCGACGGGCTTTTCATCGCCGGTTGAACAAGGCTGGGATTCGATTGTGAACAGGTGGAAGACGTTCATCGGTTTTTCACCACCTCGAGCATCTTTTCCATTCCTTCTCAGCCCTTACGAACGGCTGTCTTTTCGGTCGCGGCCTTGCCAGAAACCGGGAAATGGCCCTTTTGGCCGAATTTCCAATGCGCTGTCGAAACAACGAGGGGGTAACACATGGAACCTGTTTGCTCATCAGCACCCCAAGACAAAACCATTGACGAACCTCCCCCGAACAACGACTTCCAGAGGAACAAGCGCGCCGCCCTGCAAGAGGGATGGGTCATTGCCAACCACATTTTGGTGTCTTTTCATGTGGCCTTTATTTCATCAGTCCTCTCCCTGCCTTCCGGATCCATCATCAAGAACGAGGTGTTGAGATTCATTTTCTTCAGCCCCGAGACCCTGGTTTCAGCCCTGTTCATGTTCGTCAGTTTTCATGCCGGCATCGCGGTCCATGAGCTGGGTCATTACCTTACAGCCGCGCGTTTGAACGCCCTCAACGACAAGAGTCAACGTGAAGCCTTGCTGGTCCTGCAAGGTTCGTTTTTGCGCCGTGCGGCGGCCATGGTCCGTCTGTTCATTCTTGCGCCTTACGGAAAGGCGTCCGGCATCAAGCGGGAAGGCCTCAACTATTATCCGGACGCGCCCTACAATCTGGCGGTTGCCGCGGCAGGGCCCAGAACCAGCCGGAACCTCGCCATAGTTATCCTGGCGCCTGCGGTTGTTTTTCTTGTCGCCGGGGTCGGCTTCGGACTGAACTGGGCCACCTATATGGGACGGTTATGCCTGGGAATCGGGATAATCGGCCTGCTCGATTTTCTCCTGGCGGACGCCGGCAAGTACAGGGAATTCAGGGTGCGGGAGCGCCAGGCCAAGGACAAGGCCGCCGGGGTAGAACGATCATCCTGGTGGGCGACGGTGGCCGAGGCAAAGCACAAAATGCTCAGCGGCCGCATGCAGACACTGGTTCATCCGCGCCTTGGGCCGGTGGCCGCGCCCTGGCAATTCCGGAATTGCGGGATGGGCGGTCGGCATACGGAGAAGGAATACCCGGAGTCCAACATCAGCATGCAGGAGGCCATGTTTCTCATTCTGGGCGCGCATGACTACCAGGAAGCCCAAGAGATGACGATCCGACTCCAGAATCGCTTGAAAGAGATCATTGAAAAAGAGGAAGGCTGCCGGGTCATGGGCATCGGCCTGGAGGGCGGTCTCGCCCCCTACATTGAGCGCGGCGTTTTTCCACTTCCCGAGGTCCGCCTGTGGGCGATGATGAAACAGACCATCGAGGAGTGCGGCTACAGGCCAGGCGCGGATGTGGCCATAGCCCTTGATCCGGCCATGTCGGAGCTGGAAATCGCCTATAGAAAGCTGTTCAACATGCCGGACAGCGTGGGCATGTATCTTTTCTGGCGTGAAAAAACACAGATGGTCATGGACCGTGACGGCGTGCTTGCATTGTATTTGAAAGCCGTCAGGGAATACGACATCCCCCTTCTGTCCATCGAGGACGGCTTTTCCGAGCACGACTACCAGGGCTGGCAGCAACTGCTTGGCGCCCTGGGGGATCGGGTCCTGGTCATCGGTGATGATCTGGTCACGACGAATGACAGGACCATTGAGCTTGCCGCTGCGAAAGGACTGATCAACACCGTGTTGATCAAGGCCAACCAGATTGGAACCCTTTATGAAACCATTTTGGCCATGCTGGTTTCCCTGGGCAAGGGTTTGGAAATTGTCGTTTCCCACCGTTCTAAAAGCCCCAACGACGACATGGAGGCCCAGATCGCCCTGGCCGTCAATGCGCTCGGGCTCAAGGCCGGCGGCGGCGCCAACACGGAGCGGTTGGTGAAATATCATGCCGTGACCGAGCTCATGCAACGGGGCATGGAAGACCTTGCGCCAGGGCACTGGGAATCCAGCCCGGATGCCTTGGTGCGCAAGGTTTTTGCCTATGAGGAACCCACCAATGCAGGCGTTCCTTCGGTGGGAACCACAGTGGAATTGGAGCTCCCGGAACAAAGGGTCTTCCTGAAGTTCAAGGGAGCCACACCCTTGGGCACCTCTGCCGGAAGCGGAGAGGCCATCCATCTCGTCGATGCCATCATCGAATCAAGCGAACACCGCGAGGTCGTGGAGCAGCACGCCGCTTGTTTCAAGGCGGTTGAACCGGGAGTGTTCCGCTTCAGCTCCAAGATCACCGAACAGCAAGTTGTGAAAGCCGGCGACGACGACCTGGCGTCCTTGTTTCGAAGGGCCCAACGCTATGGAGGGAAAGGATGCCTGAACGCCGTGGACAACGTGAGCACGGTCATCGCTCCGGTCTTCGAAGGGGTGGCCGTATCCACATTAAGCCTCAAGGCAATCGATCAGACCCTGCTTTCCCTGGAGCTGAGAGTGGCTCGTCGGAGGGGAAAGCTGGCGGAGGGCGCTTCCCCGGATGAGCGCATCCTGGTCATGCAACGCAAGCAGAATCTGGGAATGAACGCCGTTCTCTCGGTGTCCCTTGCCCTGGCCAGGGCGGTGGCCCACCTGCAGGGCAAAGCCCTGTTCGAGATCATCCGTGAGGAAATGTTTGCGATTATACAGCGGTTGGCCGCAATGCAAAAAGTCCAGATCAAGGGGAGCAGGTTTTCCGATTATGTCCAAGCCCTCAGAGAAGTGAACCAGGTGCTGGAAGAGGAGGGCAGTTCTTTGTACCGGACGCTTCGTGAAATCACCGGCATATATCAGGACAGGGGCGCGGCGGAAAAACCCCAACGGGATCACACTGCAAACGGCAAGCGTATTGACGAGGATGCGGGAGCAAAGACCCATGGGGAGGAACCTTTGCAGGACGCGATAAAGGCCGTGGCCACGGTTCAGTCGGCACAACCTGGGGATTCCATGTTGTTTAGGCTGTCCGAGGATGAAAAACGTGAAATTGTCGGGCTGAACCAGGCCTTTTTCGAGGTGTTTGCCCGAGAGGCGGACCAGGGCAAACGTGAGGAGGTCCTGCGTCGCTATGTGTTCATCAAGGATAAAGTGTCCAGGCACCTTGTGCAGTTCGGTCTCGTGAACAACCGCGTCTACATGGGTCTGGACGGAATGCTCATTCCTTATATTCTGGGAAACACCCTCTATTTATATCGTATCGTAGACGGCATGCCCGAATCCGTTTGGACACAGCAGGTCCGCGGCGGACTCATCCTAACAGACGGATTCGTCAAGGGATTGGCAAAGTTTGAGGGAGAGACCGTTGATCTGGAGGATGAACTTTTCGAGTTGAACAAGGACCGCTGCGGGCATGTGCGAATCGTGTACATCCGGGACATGGCCGAACTGCTGCAAAGAATCAGCAGGAGCGCCAATGAGGCCAATGCGACGTATCTTTTGCGGATCCTGGTGGCCCGCCTGAGTCTTTTCACATTCAAGAAGTATTTGAGTGCCAAGAATATCCAGACGGAAGTTCGGAGTTTGATCTCCGAATTGATGGCTTTTCTCAAAGAGTCCCTATCCTACCGATTGCCTTTTTTGGTTCGGATTCTGGTGCGGAACATCTCGGGCGTGGTGACCAAACCCAAAGTCATTGACCGCCTTTGGAACGACACTATTGATTTGGCCGAAGTGCATCTGCGGGGAAGCGACATCGTCAACGAAATCAGGAGAAGCACGCATCATGCCGTGGGCAAGCGAACATTGACCCTGGTTCGCAGCTATCTGGAGTATCTGGAGAGTGGCGATTCGAAAATTCTTACTCGTTTGGGATATTCGGAACCGGGGCCGGCTGATGAAGAAGCAAGGCGCAAGGAATTGCCTAAACAAATCGTGGCCCGTGTCCTGGGCGACCTGGAAGAGCTTCTCGGCAATGCGGACGTCCTCGGCCGCATCCAGGAATGGCAGTCGAGATACGCATCGACACTGACCCTTTGTGAATCGGAAAAGAGCCTGTCCGAGGAAATGGACAAGGTGGTTGCCGAATGCATGAAGAGGGGAAATCGATGGACCTTTTATCACCATTTACGCATCATCAAGAATCGCGTCATTCAGTTTCCGTTGCTTCGTGAATGCCGAAGCAAGGCCGTGCAGCGCCTTGACGCATTGCAGCAGCAAAAGCCAGACGTCTCGGGATTTGACGCCAGCAGCGCCGAGAATGATCTGAGGTGCTGCGTCGAGGATTTTATAGAAGAGATTCGGTCGGCCTATCAAAAGGAAATCTTCGAACGTTTGGAGCAAATTACTTTCCTTTTTCGTCGCGGGGAATATTTCGCGACGTTTTCCGCCATCAGCGATCTGCGCAAGGACCTGCGCACCGGCTTGAGGGAGCAAGCTTTTCCCGAGCAGCGCCTGCTGCTGTATGAATTGGATTGTCTGCTGGAGGAGATGGGCTACGTGGCTCTGCGGCATGTGGCAAGCGATTATGAAGAAAAGGGGGTTGATCTGACGGAGTGCCTCCAGATTATTCGACGGTGTGCTTTGAACCTGAGCCATGACGGTCTGTACTCCCGGCAATTGCTGGACCTTGTGGGAATTCTCTCCGACGATGCATCAACCTACCCTGAATTGGCGGATATTTTGCGCCAGATCCAGCGCAACTATCAGCAAATTCTGCGGCAGCTGGTCACCCCCTTTCAAAGAATGCAGACCAAACTGGAACTGGATGAAGAGGAACTGCGCATTGCCCTGGCAAACATGCAGCGCTTTCTGCATGATCTGAACAGCATGGTTTTTTTTGCCGACACGGCCGTCTCCTGCATTGAGCAGCGAACGCAGGAGGCTTTTGAACGGGTGGAGTCCCTGACAGCCGAAAAGAATGCGGATGGAGGTCCAGGCGAGATTGTGCATTTGTCGCATCACGAAGTCATCCGGGATCTTGTTCTCGACCAAGGACCAGTTCGCAATGTCCTTGCCGCCTATGGCGGAAAGGGTTCTGGACTGATTTATATCAACTATTTGAACATCCCCACCACCGAAGGCTTCATTATGCCCACCAGCATGGCCCGCCGCTGTTCACGGGAGGGCGATGACGGGTGGCTGGAGGAAGCGGTCCATGCAAACCTGAAGATCCTGGAAGGGGACATTGTGAAGTACCAGGGCAGGGACCGTGGATTCGGCCGTGTGGACAGGCCGCTTCTGTTGGCTGTGCGGGGCGGCTCTGTGTTCTCCATGCCCGGCATTTTGACCACGGTTCTTTTTGTGGGCATGAACGATCATATCGTTGAAGCCATGGCCCGCGATGATCCCTGGCACGCGTATGATTCCTATCGGCGTTTTTTAGGTTCCTATGGGCAGGCGGTCTGGGGGGTGGACCTGGAAAGGTTCAATCTGGTGGAAGAGGCCAAGGATAAATATCGCGTGAAATATAAATACGCCTTGCCGTGGGAGGCTATGCGCGATGTCGCGGAAGCAACCAAAAGCATTCTATGCAGGGAAGGCTATGGTGTGGAATTGGAGGAAGCCCTGAACAATCCACGTCAACAGCTGTTATCTTCGGTTCGTGCGGTCATAAATTCCTGGAATCACCAAACCGCGGTCAGATATCGGCGACTCAAGGGCATTTCCGATTCTTGGCATACGGCAGTCATCGTGCAGGAGATGGCCATGGGGAATCGCCGCAACCTGGATGTGCGGATGGGCATGGATGAATCCGGGGCTTCCCTTACCGGAGTCATTCCGAGGTCCGTTGTCACGGAGCTGGGTGTGAGCGAATGCACGGGCGACTTCAAGTTCTCGGCCAGCGGCGACGATTTGGTCGGAGGTTTGACCCGCTCCGTATCATTTTTCCCTTTGGAGAAGCTTGGTTTCTATATGCCCATGCTCGATCGAAGGCTTCGTCATACGGCCGCCAGGTTGACCAGATTTATGGGGGCTGACCAGGAGATAGAGTTTACCGTTGATCGAGGCGTCTTGAGTGTTTTGCAGACCAGGGCGGCGGAAGTCGGCATCAACAAGGTCAGCTATGCCTTTCAAAATCCGGGAGAAGAGATCACGCGGGGCATCGGTGTCCGCGGTAGCGCTTTCCGGGGCTTGGCGGCATTCGATGAGGCGGACTACCAGGAACTGAAGGCCGTGCATGGGACAGCCGACGAGGTAATTGACGGCATCCTCATGGTTCTTGAGAACCCCACGCCGGGGGATATTCCCATGGTGTTGTCGGCGGAAGGTCTGCTTGCGGCAAAGGGCGGATCAACATCCCATGCGGCCATTGCCATTAACGGCATTGAGCATAAGGAGTTCACCGCAGTGGTGAGCGCGGAGGGCCTTCGCGTGAACGCTCGAGAGCATGAGGCGGTCATTGTCAATGAGCAAGGCGATGTTCAAGCCCGCATACGCAAGGGCGACATGGTTTCCATCCACGGCTCCACGGGGGCAATTTTCATCGGAACCCGGCCTCTGGCCAGGGTGTGAGGTCCGTGCAATCATTGAGGCTCTGCTTGAGATGTGAAGCCGCTGTTTTGGCCGCCAGGTCGAAGCCGTTCCGCTGGAGACGCTTGGCTTTTTGAAAAGTGCCCTGACCCGCTTGCATTTTTTTTAAGAGACAGGTAATGACTCGTCTCTTTGCGGCTGGCGTAGCTCAACGGTAGAGCAGCTGACTTGTAATCAGCAGGTTGCGGGTTCAAATCCCATCGCCAGCTCCATGGGACATGGAGGGGTTCCCGAGTGGCCAAAGGGAACAGACTGTAAATCTGTCAGCGTAAGCTTTCGGAGGTTCAAATCCTCCCCCCTCCACCACAAAAAATGCATGTAGGAGACAGGGCACCAAAACCTGTTGCTGGACTACACGAGCAGTCAGCGCATGTGCGGGAATAGCTCAATTGGCTAGAGCATCAGCCTTCCAAGCTGAGGGTTGCGGGTTCAAGTCCCGTTTCCCGCTCCAACTTTGGCTCCCCCTTTCCCATGCAATGAGGTCGGGCCCACATAGCTCAGTCGGTAGAGCACTTCCTTGGTAAGGAAGAGGTCACCGGTTCAATTCCGGTTGTGGGCTCCATATATTGTTTTTTGTTTTTCCGTTTCTGTCTGTTCACATGTCAGGTGCCGTTCCCGAAGCCCGGGGCGGAGTAAATCCAAAATCATTGAGGGGGATATTATGGGCAAGGCGAAGTTTGAGCGGACGAAGCCGCACGTGAACGTGGGGACGATTGGCCACATTGACCATGGGAAGACGACTTTGACCGCGGCGATCACGAAGATGTTGAGCA
>DSBL01000004.1 GCA_011049455.1 Desulfonatronum sp.
AACTCTCCATGCTCTTTGTCCACCCCAACCAGCATCCTTGAGCCAAACCAGGCCCTTGCCCTTGCCGTTGTATCCGAGAAGGTCTGTAACCGTTCCATCGCCGTTGTCACACCAGCGGCCATTGGCACTCTGTCCAGTATTTGACCATCTTGCGCCGCTACAGGTGATTCCCTCATCCCCAAAAAGTGGTATCACCACCACCTTGTTCTTGGCCAAGACCGTCTGCGGGGCCAGGACAGAACCGGATAGCAGCAACATTGCAGCCACGACAAACCACGTACAGGTCAGCTTGAACATTTTCGTCCTCCTTGTTTGCGCATCACAGATGTTTGGGTTGAGGAACAACCATTCATCCAATAACAACATCAGCAATGTTGAACCCAGGGTCGGATGTTGGCCGTCAGAGTGCGGTTCCTGCTGGCCTGTTCCTTCCGGCTACTGGTGACCTGGGGAGAGGGCCAGGCGGAACCCCAAGTCGCTGCCGTCGTAGCGAAAGGCCGCTTGGCAGTACTGGGCGAGGCTGCCCCAACCGCCGCCGCGAAAGACGCGGTACGAGCCCGACGCCGGGCCGCGCGGGTCCGTGGCAGGCAAATTGTCGTAATACTCGGCGTCGAACCAATCCCAGACCCACTCCCACACGTTGCCCGCCATGTCGTAGAGCTCGTACCCGTTCGGCGCAAACGACCCCACCGGGCTGGTGTACGGCATGTCGTCTTTGTAGTCGGGATGAAAGCCGCTGGTTGGATTCACGTCGTAGTCGGGATCGCCCGGGCGGGCTTGATAGTTGGCGCGCTCGTGCGAGATGTTGTCGCTGTCGGCCCACGGGAAGCGCCTCCCCGTGGCCCCGCCCCGCCTTCTCCCACTCGGCCTCGGTCGGCAACCGGTAGCCGTTGGCCGACCAGTTGGGATGCGGCGTGACATCTCCCGTCTTGTAGACTGTCGTGAACCCGGCATCGGTATAATACACCGGCGTGCGCCCATCACGCTGGCTGCGAGCATTGGCCCATTTAATCGCATCAAACCAGCTTACCGTATGCACAGGATGGCTGGGGCCTTTGCCCCCGCCCTCCGGCAAATCATCGTACCCTCGCCCCTCAGCCCAGGTCCGGACCTGGTCCCACAGCGCTTTGGTCACCTCGTACCGGTCCATGTAGAACGCGCTGACCGTAACCTCATGCCGGAAAAGCTCACTTGGTCCGCCCTCCTCGAAGGCGTCGCCCATCTGAAACGACCCCGCAGGGATCAGCACCATGCCGGGTATGTCAGGATAAGAGTCGTCCAACAGCAGCATCAGCACTCCGGGCTGGGCTTTCGGAGGGTCCGGTTGCTGCGTCTGCCCAGGCACGGGCAAACACAGGGTCGAAGCCAGGGTCAAAAGCAGGCAGCAGAAGGCGGCCAGAAGGAGGTAGGGGGTGTAGCGGATCATGAGGTCTCCGGTTGGGGTATGGTGAAAATCTTGAGGCCAATACTCTTCGAGCATGAACAGGCTGTGGCAACAAAGCGCGTGCAGCCATCTGCCAAAGATGCAAACACAAACGCCCACCGTCGCCATACAGGCGAAAATGGGCGCTGTTCATCACGGCCGGTGTTTCCACAGGCTGTCATCGTGATACCGGCTTGTGCTTGAGGCCGGGGTCAACTGCTGACGCAGGGGAAAGGAAAGCAGCATAAATGAAACCTGGTCTCCACCTTAAAAGAGCCGCTAAGCTGTCCAAAGGATCGGACCCACTTCAATCATACCTGGGAAAGAACATCTCTCTTTAATTCGATCTTGCTTGGTGTTATTTTTATCAGCCTGATCATCTGCCGCAAGTTCTAGATACTTTGCGGTCAAATCCGCGAGAGCTTGTTCATGTTCTCTGATGCGAGGATGGTTTGCGTCGACTTTGCGCCAATAGGCAAGGTTTTGCGTAAAAATTCAAACTGTGCTCTGGCAATCTTTTTGTCGATTGTCCGTAATTCTTTCAAATCGTTGGGGAAAGCTGCCCTTTCGATTCGATCTCTTCCCGTGCAGAGCGAAACGCAGCGAGACGGTTTCCCGGGGCGTCAGGGTCTAGACCGAAGGCAGCTCTGAAAGCTTCCTCAATGCCCTCTGGGCGCATCGCCTCAAGGGCTTCTATCTCTTCATTGACGGATTTCTTTCTCATCGCTGGCAACTCCATGCCTGTCTATCTGACAGAAAACCATGGCCAAGTCGCTTAGGGGCGGCGGCTTTCCCTCCGGGTGATCAGCCGGAAGTTAGGCCGAGGGAAATGTGGATCATCCCGCCCTGGGAACAAACTCCACTTTCAGCCTGGTACCGGTGGCCTGGGCATAACGCTTGAGAGTGTTCAGACTGACGGACTTTCCTGATTCCAGCTTGGCAATGGCCGGCTGAGATACGCCCATGCGCTCGGCAAGCTGGGCCTGGGTCAGGTCCGCCGCCGCCCGCGCCTTGATCATGGCTTCGGCCACGGAGAATTCATCCTCCAGGGCCTCCCGCTCCCGGATGAACTCGGGATCGCGGGCAAACTTCTGTCTGGTCCGCTCATAGGGGATGGTCATGGTTCAAGCTTCTTCAGCCTGGCCAGGGCAAGGGTGATTCCCCGCTCTGGTGTCTTGGCCGTCTTTTTGATGAAGGACCGCAGAATGATGATCCGCCGTCCGGTCATGGTTGCATGGATGCTTCGGGCCTGTCCGGTGCGGCCATGCGCACGAAGTTCCCACAGTTTGCCTCGCAAGTGCTTGATGTTAGGCTCGCCGATACGTTCCAGGCCGTATTCCATGATCAGCAAAATGATCCGGTCCAGCCGGGCCTTGATGTCGGCCGGAAGGGCCAGAAACTCGGCTTCGGCCTCGGAGTTGACGAATTCAATCGTCCAGGAATGCAAAATATAACCTTTTGCTCATATAGGCAAGGTGATGGCTACAGGAAAACGCGGTGATCCATGTTCAACGCCTTTGCAATTGCCTGGGCCGTCTTGCGTCCGACGGGCCGCTTGCCGTTTTCCATCTCGGAGATATGCCGCTGCGGGATGCCGGTCATGCCAGACAGCTTGGCCTGGGTGATTCCTTCGCGAGTCCGGGCAGCCCGAAGGCAAACGCCGGGCATGGTCTGGTGCGTGACCTCGGGGTAGTAGTCGCGTCAAGGGCGGGATTTCAAAATGCAGGCCGGCAATTCATAATCCTCAGTTCAACCCAAGCTGCTTGCGGATAAGGGCGCAGAGAGTGTCCTTGATCTCCTGATGCCTGGGGATCGGTGCTTTTCTGCCAGTACCGGGGTTCATGTAAAGGTCATGATTGGAGCCATGTCTGACGAACACGCAGCCACGCTCCTCCAATTCTTGGAGTAACTTTTTGCGTTTCAAAGCGCGACCGCAATTTCCTTATGCTCGGCCTGCGTCTCAAGAACCTCGTCTTCCACGATCAATTGATAGGCGTCCCGGATATTCTCTATTAAATCGTCCAGGGTCTCTCCCTGGCTGAACACGCCTGGCACTTCCTTCAACTTGCCTACGTACCATCCGCCATCAGTCCAATACTGCAAGGTCGCTTCCATGAAGAGCCTCCTTCTTATGCTTTTCGTCTCGATTACAATTTCCTGCCCATGCCGGTCAATGGCGGCTATTCGTTTGCGGCAGACCGCAGCGGGATAACCTCGCCCATGTCGCCTTTCTTGCCAAGCTTGCCAATGGCCTGCTTCAGATGCTCTTCGCTCCCTCTGTGTCATTGAAGGTGAGACAGCCGCCTGTTGAGAAATTAATGCAGGGCGGGAGCGGTTAATTTCCTCGCAGGCCGCATCAACAACAGGCAATCAGTTGGCCGAACATGCAGCGGAATCGATAACGTGCCGGAAGACAGCCTCATACTGTCTGAACGTGGACGATGACTGGGCGGTACAATAGATAGCATCAATTGCGAACTCCGGCCCGTAACCAGGGCGTGGCTCGTACTCATAGAATAGCGACAGTCCCTCTTTCCCCTCCACCATGAAGCCGTCCTTGCCGCATACAGTCTTCGGAGTTTTGGTCAGGGGACCGAAACCAACCATATACGTAAGATTATCATCACTGACCCCTGTCTCTTCTATCGCGATTACACCAGTGAGGCAAAAGGTATGCGCGACTCCCATGGAATTGACAGCGCCCTTCGGATGATAAGTCCTTGAACTTTCGACCCAGTCATCGGGAACAGAAAATGTCCAGTTGTCGCTCGTGACCGTCTTCCAGCCCGAGGGAACAATGATCTCCACGGCTTCGGCGCTTGGCGCGGAAGCCGCTTGAGTCTTGGCTGTTCCCTGTTTGGACAACGCGGTCGCGTCATTCGAATCCGTGCCGCAGGCTGCGAGAATCAGGGCGCAAAACAACGCAACCAGGGTCAAGGGCATGCCTGTTCTCATCATGTGAATCATAATCCGACCTCCTTTTTTGTTGATTCTCCTGCCGCTAAACTGAGCGAAAGGAGCGCTATCGGTGCCTTTTCGAAATGCACTCACGCATTTTTCACTGCCAGTTTCGACAGCGCGTGCCTGATGGGTGCATTTTTTTGATGGTGTTTAATCAGGCTCTTCGCACCCAACCCTGCCCAGAACAATGCTCATATCGTCCGTACTTCCGGCCTGCATCGCTTTCTTGAACAGAAGGTTTGGAATTTCGCGCAGACCAATATCTGATTCAAGCGTCGAGAGAAATTGTTGCAAAGCAACGTGATCATGCACGCCGTCCGTGGTCAGAAGGAGAACATCGCCCTTTGCCAGGGAAAAGCTGCCAAAGTCGGGTTGAACATCAGGGCTGCCCACGCACTGATCAAGATAATGACGCAAGGGGTGGTCAAGGGTTTCAGCCACGGTCATGTCGCCGGCATCAATCAGATCTTGAAGAAAGCGGTGGTCCCTGCTGATTTGGGCAAGCCTTCCATCGCGCACGACATAAAGCCTGGAGTCGCCCACATGGGCCCAGTTTGCCGTGCCCTGCTCAATGAAGACCGCTGTCAGCGTCGTGCCCATGCCATAAAGCTTGTTGTCCCTTGCCGCAAGGGCAACGATTTGATCCCCGGCCTTCATTATCACCCTGGCCAAGGCTTGAGGATCAAGGGAGGCACCGTTCAATTGCGACTCCAGAACACGCATGGCTGTTTCCGCCGCAAGCCCCCCGGCGGCCACCCCGCCCATGCCGTCGGCAACGGCCAGAACAGCCTTGCCCCTTCCCAAAGCAGTGGCCATGATACGGTCCTGGTTTTCCGCTCGGGTCTTGCCGATACGGCTTGTCCCGTAAAGATCGATGCCTAGCCTGTCCACGACAATCTCTATACGTTATTGAATTCACTTAGTAAAATGTTGACCCCGAGCTTGGCTGCTTTATTGCCGAATTCCTCAAGCAAGTCTTTCAGGGCTTGCTGGTGTTCAGGCGAGTGGATCAGCAGAAGAGAGGTCACCCCGCGTTCCGGCCCTGTTGTCGCAACCCGTGACTGCGATCGTTGCAGCGTTAGGGGCAGCAGGTGCTCTCTGGCCTGCAATGCAGATTGAAAGCGCTTGCCGGGGTCACGCATGCAGCAGGTGACGATAAAATCCCGCAGCTGCTGAGGCAGATCCGGAACAAACTCCCAAGGGTCGGGAATGTCCATGTTGCAATGCATGTCCATGAGTTCGGCCAGGTTCGTCTCCGGGTAGGGCCTCTCACCGGCAACCATCTGAAAGGCCATAATGCCCAAGGAATACAAATCAGCCCGGGAATCCACCGGCCGGCCTTCGATCTGCTCCGGGGGCGCATAGTACACCGTGCCCGCTATGTCCAAGTCTTCTGTCCCCGGTGCACAGGCCAGGCCGAAGTCCAGAAGCTTGACCTGGTCGTTCTCCAGCAAGAAGATATTGGCCGGCTTGATGTCGCGGTGCACGATGTCATACTTGTGGGCACAGTCCAACCCGTTGCAAATCTGGAGCAGGATGTCCGAGCAGCGTTCCACTGCTAACGGCCCTACCTTTTCCAGGAGGTCTTCCAGGGAAATGCCTTCCAGATACTCCATGATGATGAAGATGGTCCTGTAGACCTCTTCGATGTCGTAGACGCTGACAATGTTAGAATGGCGCATCCGGGCAATGGTTTCAGCTTCCTGCCGAAAATTTTTCAGGAATTCCGGTTCCATGGCCATGTCGTGCTTCATCATCTTGATGGCCACGGGCATTTTCAGCAGCTTGTGCATGCCCCGGTAGACGATCCCCCATCCGCCTTTGCCGATCTTGTTACTGAGTACGTATTTGCCGATGGTCCTGTCCCCGACAAAGACGCTGCTGTCAAAACGGTTGGACATGATCTCGGTCAAGAACAGTCTCAAGTCCGGATGAGAATCGGCCAGAACATCGAACCGACTTTTGGCGAGTTTCCAGAGAACCATGTCCGTTTCAGCGTCAACATTGGCTGTGCGCGGCTCACCCGTAAGCACGGCCATTTCGCCGACCACGTCCCCTGTCTTGAGCCTGGCGATCCTGCGAACCTGCCTATCCATCTCCACAAAAACACAGCAGGCGCCTTTCTGAATCAAGTAGAGGCACTCTCCGGGCTCACCCTGGGAAATAAGCCGCTCGCCCGCGCTGGCCAGGGTCTTGTGCAAGGCGTTGAGCAGAAAGCACAGCTCGGTCCGAGGAATGGCTTGGAAAAAGTTGGCCTGCATCAAAAAGGACAGATCCGCGGGCGATGGTTTTTGGGGGTCGGTTTCCCACTCCACTTGGGGCGCGGCTGCACGGTCCCCTCCGAGGTACTCAATGCCGGTGCAAAAACAGTTGTCCGCGTTCTTCCGGGTCCAAACGATCCTGGCCGCTTGCGTGGCCCAGGTTCCGGTATCGTCGTCCGGGAGGGCAAGATTGACAATCGTCCCTTCACCGAGCTGAAAGGGAACCTGCACAAGAACCCCGCATTCGGAACAGTTCTTGACATCCACGAAAACATACAGGTTGTCGTGGGCATAGGTGTCGATGTTGCAGGCCAATCCTTTGGCCTGCATGATGCTCAGCAAAGGTTCCTTGGGCATGTTCCGCGGCTGCTTGCGTCGCTCCTGTGTTGTCGCCATGGCCCCCTCCGGATTCATTTTCAGGACGCGACCTCGCCCCATTTTCGCTCCCGCTGCCAACAATGTCGCCGGGCCGTTGTGGCCGGATATTTGTTTTCCATTCGGAAACAAAAGAGTTTCCGGTTGGAAACTCTTTGGTTATCGACAACAATGCATACGTTTCGTTGTCCTCAGAAGTAATGACTATTGACGCCTCTTTTTCGTTTTTTTCCAGCATGACCTGGTAAATACCCGTCTTGAGATTCATCAACACGTTCCATCCGCCGTGTTCGATCTTCTCCATATAGTAATCATAAACGTCATCAGGTGATGCCCCGACACAAAGCAGCATCGCCTGAACCCTTTCACCCTGCGCTATTGTATTGATCACTTCCGAGCCTGGGTATTGGCTGAACTC
>DSBL01000032.1 GCA_011049455.1 Desulfonatronum sp.
CTCCCCCATCACCGGCTCCTTTCCCGAAACGATGACTGGTGCTAACTTCATGCTTGAGACTCCTAACCGCCCTACATTAATTTCTCAACAGGTGGCTGTCTCACCTTCAATGACACAGAGGGCAATCAACCAAGTTCGATGCGATGCTCCACGCATAATTTTGTTTTCTCAGCCGACTTTTCAATAATTCTGTTCAGTGCTTTTCTGGTATAGTTCGGTATTTCGGATTGGCCCGGAAGATTTTCCAGACCTGGATATTTGTCTTCAAGTTCCTTGAGTTCCTGAACCAGCTTGTCGTATTCGGGATCGGCCGCGCCTTGATCGTCAATGCCCAGCTGGGCGTATTTATGATGCCTGATCAACTGGTGTAACTTTCGAATCCGATTTCTGGCCAATTGTTCCTCTCCCTGATCCTGAGGCTGCGTTTCCTGGCCGTACTTCTCCAAAACCGAACCATCGGCAGCGTCGAAAATCTTCATTCCCAAAGGGGTCCGGGTAAGGACGGTGGTCCAGCCTTCCTCTGCGCCGATCCCCCCAAAGGACAAGTCCGCGAATTCGGCAGAATAATCCGCACAGTATCGGCATGCATCTCGTTTGATGAAATCAAGCTCATCCAGGGGCAGGGTATGGATGACACCGTTATTTAGATAGACATACAATTTCCCCTTGATATTGATTTTTTTCACATCGCTCCACTTGAAGTCACCAATCTTTTCCAGGCGCATTCTGGAGTTATCATCAAAAGCGAAGTTGCCGGAGCAAAAAAGTCCAAGAATACAATAGATGGAATCCGCAGGCACAACTCCAAGAACCTGCATTTTACGCAATGTTATAATTTGGCATGGAGTGCCTACAAAGGCAACCTTGCGGGCCCCGTGTTTTTTGACCATGCCCAATGCCTGGATAGAGGGTGAATATGTGGAATAATGTTCACTGTAGAGAACCATGCCGTGTGAGGCGTCAAAGAATGAACCGCAGGCGTCGAGGATGTCTTCCTTGGTGGAGGCGAGGCAAGGCTCCCGATTGAATAAGCCCACATGCTTGGAAACAATGGCCCCGTCAATGCGTCCGGTTTCCAGCAGATGCAAGAGAATGGCCGTAACCGCACCGCCGTCGGTAGCCCTATCAAGCACCTGTCTGTCCCTTGCCCGAACAATGTTTGTGGAAATAATCCTGCCTGCCGGCGCGCTCCATCCCGTCTGCTTTACGATCTCATCGTTGAGGTCGTTGATCTCGGGACAAAGAATGTGACATATTCCGCACTCAATGCATTTCTCCTTGTCCTTGTAGCCTGGAAAACCGTTACTTTTCATCTCCAGGGCTCCATAATTAATGGCTGTACAAAAAGTTACACATCCACCGCACCTGTGGCATAGATTCTTATTCTGCACATCTTGAATCAAATTTTCAAACGATCTCATGACACCCTCCTTTGTCCACGGTTGCCCAAACCCGCATTTCTTGAATCGGGTCTGAAAATAATACCTGTCCACATCCTGCGTGCAAACAATCTCCACATCTCGCAAGGATATGGCCAACTTCAACAACAACCGTGCCAGAGCAATGAAATATAATCATTTCTGTATGTTAAAAAAATAAAAACCGCATCTTGACACAAAAAAATCTTCAGCAAGCAGGCCTTGTCTTGTCAGGCAAGACAAGGCTTACCTGAGATTGTATTTTTGAATCATGGCATAGAGTCTCGGACGGGACATGCCGGAAATTTCACAGGCTTTCGCGATGTTGTTCTCCGCAATCCGAAGGAGTTTGCGAAGGTACCTGCTCTCGATTTCGGCCAGGACCCGGGCGCGGTATTCCTTGAGCTTGGGAAACGTTTCAGGTGTCGGCCTGTTTATGGTTCGTGGGGAAAAAGGCGTAGCGACTGCTTGCAGGGATTGCTGCGCGCAACAGACGCGAAGGTTGGTGGGCAGATGTTCGGGATAAAGGATGGGTTCCGTACCGGCCGAGATCAAGGCGCACTCCAGGGCGTTGATCAGCTCGCGCACGTTGCCGGGCCAATGATAGCCCGCAAAGGTATCAATGACTTCCAGGGAAAGGCCTTTGCTGTCGTTTCCGTGTTTTTTGCAGATTCTATCCAGAAAATGCTGCAGCAGCTCCTTGATGTCGCTTTCCCTGCCTCGCAAAGACGGCAGGTGCAGCTGCACTGTCTGCAGGCGATGCAGGAGATCCTCGCGAAAAGCGCTCGAGGCGGCCATCTGTACAAGGTTCTTGTTGGTCGCGGCAACCAGTCTGAAGTTGCTGAACACCTCTGTTGCCCCGCCCACGGGTCTGAATGTGCGCTCTTGGAGCACGCGCAGAAATGATTTCTGCGCGCTAAGGGGAAGCTCGCCGACTTCATCCAGAAAGAGGGTTCCGCCGTGGGCCTGTCTGACAAGCCCGACATGCTTCTTTTCGGCCGTGGTGAAGGCACCCTTTTCGTGTCCGAACAGGGTGCTTTCCACAAGGGTATCCGGAAGGGCCGCGCAATCGACGACGACAAAGGGAAAATCCTTGCGGTCGCTGTTGAAATGGATGGCCCTGGCGAACAATTCCTTGCCCGTGCCCGTCTCTCCTGAAATCAACACGTTTGCATCGCTGGCTGCACATGCTGCAACGGTCTGCAGGCATGCAGTCATGGTCGCCGAAGAACCCACGATTCCACAACGCCTCAACATCAACAGCTTTTTTGACCGGATTCTCCGTGAAAACTCCACGGCCCGCTGCACGGAAATTTTGAATCTGTTCGCGGGCGGCGGTTTCTGGAAATAGTCCCAAGCCCCCTTTGTGATGGCTGACTCGGCGGCCTCGAAATTGGTTTGCTCTGAAACAATAATTACCGGAGCATGACAGGGAACGTCGATGATTTTTTCAAAAAGCACGCCGTTGGCATGATCAGCCATTATCAAATCAAGGATGAACACGTCATGGCCAACCGCGCAACCGCCTTGAATTTCTTTCAAAGACGCAAAAAAAGAGCTTTCATGACCTATTCCGTGAATCATTTCGGCCAGGTCCCTGCGAAAATTTGGATCCCGTGAATAAATACATACTTTACCCATGATCGATTATCCTTGAAGGTTGAACAAGGCCATGTCTCTTTGGACAAGACATTGCATACATGCACACCGATTCTAATCACTTATTATTAATAAAGTGTTTTATATAGAACCGAATGCCATTGTCTTGTCAAGAGAGACAGCAGCTGAAGAACTTCATTGAAATGAGAAATTATTCAGAATTGTCGCCACGAACCATTTGACGAACACACTAAAAACATTCCTTAAATTTGGAGCAGAACAGTCACAACCAAGCCGACCAACACACTCATCCGGGAGAAAAGAGCGCATGGCTGGGTCATGTCAGTGTTTCCAGAACTGCCGCAACCATACCAAATGCTTATGCACGAAAGAACAGATACAGGTAATGGAAGCCGGAAAAAATACCGACCGGGTGGCATGAGCCGTTGACCGCCTGCCTCGATTGTTCACGAAAAAGCAGACCGTCAAAAATGCCCATCGCAAGGCAGCAGGCGCGGGGCTATATTCAGCAGGAATCCGACTATAAACAGTCTGCCGAAAAAACGGGAAAAGAAGTGGATGAAAGGCATTTGTTCAGCGGCACATCTCGATCCCCCTGAACTCTTGAAATGAAAAAACGCATGAATCGAAAAAAAGCGGACATCTATTGAAAAGAAGTGATCCAGGCGGAGACAAAGAACTATTTCTGAAGAAAGCTCAAATCTTCGGGTGCAAAATACCAAAGCAGTCGAAATCCGGCCAGCAACCCAAAAACTATGTTGCCCAGCCATGCCCCGACAAACGGCGACAGGAACCCTCTCTCCCCCAATGAGACCCCGAGGACAAAAAACACATAATAAACAAACACAATACCCAATCCCAAGGCAATATTGGCATAAACATTGTCGATCATGGTCGCCAAAGCCAGGGCGATCAGGGTCATCACGAACAGGGAAAAGGCATAGGCCCATTTCATATGCCAAGCCGTTCGCAAACGTTCCACATTGGAGCCCGCTCCTTCAAGATAGGAGATAATCCGCCCAAGCTGCCACAAGGACAGGGCTCCCGGTTCAAATCGCGCCTGCAAGATTCCAAAAGCCTCAAGGTCCTGCCGGATGTCCAACATCAGGCTCTCTTGCTTGTAACTACTGAACGTGTTCGCCTCATGCACGGCCACGTCCCGAAGCTCCCACCCCTGCTTCAGCACTAAAAAATCTTCAGCCGTGATGATCCGCAACAGGGTGTTGCCCTCGCCGTACTCGTAGACGCTGATTCCCTGTCCATGGCCCGCTTGCGGATTGGCCCAATCCACACTGACCACGAACGGCCCGTTCAGAAACCAGACATCCCTGACCTCTATAGGCCCGACTTGTTCCTTTTTAACCTGCTCCTGCCAGATGCGGTCCATTGTTCGTTGTCCCATGACACCCAACCCCTGGGACAAAAACAGCTGCAAAACGCACCAGACCAATCCGTATGCGCAGAAAAAACGGACCAGAGGGCTGAAGGAGATCCCCCCGGCCTGAAGAGCCAGCAATTCGCGATGCCGAACCAGTAGACCGATCTGTACGATCAAGGACAAAAGATAGGCGGCCGGTAAAATCTGGGACAAAATCAAGGGCAATTTGGAAACAAAATATCCAAAAATAATGCTCGGACCGACCCCGGCATGAACAAAATTGTCCAAGGTTTCAACAAGATCCTGCAGCACATAAATACACGTGCCCACTCCGATACACAATATCGCCAGATAAAGATTCTGCTGCAAAAGATAGGTCTGCAGAATATTGAGTCGAAAATTCTTTATCTTTTGGAAAAAAATGGTTTTCCGGGGAAAAACCGGCACTGGCGGCTTGGATGAAGGCTTGGACATAAAAATCAATCAGTTTTGGAAAGGGTTTTCGTGCTCAAATGGACCAGCCACTCGCCTATACGCGGCCCCTGTTCGCGGGCGGTAAAATATATTCCCAGGGCGGCCACAAGACCGAATAAGAACATTTGACCCCACAGCGGAAGAAAAGCAGGCAGCAACCCAAGCTCGGCAATGGTTATTCCGGTAGTGAACATGCCGTAGAAAACGAAGAAAAAACCCATCACCAGAATCAATGCATACTGCCGCTTGAGCCCCTCAAAGGCAAACGCCAAGGGGACGGCGATCATGCCCAGGACAACGCAGGCCACAGGCACCACCAAGCGTTTGTGCATCTCCACGGGGATCTTGCGCAAAAATTCCTCGCTGCGAAACCTCGTCGGCTCCGGCATGGTCATCCAATCATGCAATTCGGCCCAGGACATTTCCATGGGCCGCTTGTCCCTTATATCTACGCCGGAGAGCAGTTTATCCAATTCCAAGCGAACCATATAGCTCTCAAAACGCAACTCCGTGATGGCATTTTTTTGCACCCGGTAAATGCGACCATGCTCCAAGGTAAAAAGAATGACGCCTTGCTCCGGTTCCGTGACCACGTACCCAATGGGCGCGACAATCACCGCGGTAAGATCCGGCCTGGTTTGGTCCTCCACAAACACCTGCCGCAAGCGTTGATCGGCATCGACATTTTTGGCGTAAATGGTCAGACCGGGAAAATCTTTATGGAAAATTCCTGGCTGAAGAACCATCTGCGTTTTGGAACGGGCCAGTTCAAGAGCTGTGGCGCGGAAATTGTCAAAACCCCAGGATATGCCGACCAGGCCGATTATCAAAGCAAACATCATAGTCCCAAAGGAAAAAAGCAGGGGCGCGGGAAGTATTTGATAGAGGCTGACCCCGGCGGCACGCAAAGCGACCAGTTCCCGATCGTTGCTCATGCGCAAAAACACAAGAAATATGCTCAACAGACAGGCCACCGGGACGAGCATGAATAAAAAAAACGGGCTTAAATAAATAAACAGGGAAACAATATCCAAAATGGATACTTGTTGATGCAAAAACAGCTCACGCAACTGGAGCAGCCTGCCCACCAGCAGCAGAGACAGCAGCGCCGACCAAGTCAGGGAGAATAAAAAACATGTCTCCGCAAAAATGCGCTTTTGCAGCAAAGTCGGACAAAACTGAAATGGCAGGGAAAAGGGGAGCGAGAAGGGCAGCTTCAAGATGATTTCTGCTCCTGTATATCATTTTGCTCAAAAAAGCGGCGCAGAAAACTCCAATCCTGGGGACCAAGATTAAATCGCGCCGCCGCTTCATCCAGAAGAACGGTCAGGGATTTCTTCGGCGTTTCACGTAGTTCTTCGGAAATCCATACCACCGCACGCTTCACCGGATCGGTCATGATCATGTCTGTCATGGGATCCTCCATATGATCCTGGTTTTTTACTGTTCACCCCATGGGCGAAAGGCGAAAACACATAAAGTTAAAAATACTATCTCAAGGCGTGGACAAAAACAAACCCCTGGAATGGCCCTGAAAACTGCACGAGGCATTTTTCCTTGCGCGTGAAGCGTCTCTTTGCTATTCGCTCACTTTCAACAAGCGCTCTGCGTCGAGGTGCATCACGGCGATGCGCGCAACGACAGGAGACACTCAACGTCATTTTGCAAGGAGAACACGTATGGGCAAGAGAATTCGTTTGATTGTTTTGGCGGCTCTGACTGTGTGTTTTTGCCTGGGAGGAACTGCGGGCGCACAACAAAAAACCCTGACCAACGGTATTGACTTCGGCTTTCCGCCTTTCGGCTTTGTGGACGCCCAGGGCAATCCCGCGGGTTTTGACGTCGATTCCGTCAACTGGATTGCCGAAAAAATGGGCTTTACCGTGCGCCACCAGCCAATGGACTGGGACGGCATCATTCCGGCCCTGAACGCTGGCAAGATCGATTTCATCGCATCCGGCATGAGCATCACCGAGGAGCGCATGAAGGTGGTCAACTTCTCCATCCCCTACTATGAAGTGACCCAGGTTTTGGTGGTCCACGAAGACGAGAATACGCCTTTTGCCGAAATGTTCACCACGGGCAAGAAAATTGGTGTCCAGCGTGGCACCAATACCCACACGCTGCTGATCGAACTGGCCAAGGAAGATGGCAAAAACTTTGAAATCATTCCCTATGATTCCACGGATCTGTCCATGCAGGACCTGCCCCTGGGTCGCATCCACGGCTCGGCCATGGACAGTTCCATTGCCAGGGAAGTGAAAAAAGACAAGCCATTCAAAGTATCCGGAACGTTCGACGTTGCGCCGGATGCCTATGGATACGCGGTGCGCAAGGCCGACACCGAACTGCTGAACACCCTGAACGAAGGTTTGAAACAGTTGATGGCCGATCCTTACTGGGGGGAACTGAAAAAGAAATGGGAGCTTGAGTAAAAAGTCCCCGGGGGATCGTTTCCATAATCATGCGTTGGAGCGCAAACCCCTGAACAACAGCCCCGGCATTGCAGGGCAAGGGCC